>JAGMBN010000025.1 GCA_023129655.1 bacterium
ACAAAGTGGCAAAGGCACATAGGCACAAAGAGTCCCCCTTTGAAGGGGGATTCAGGGGGATGTTGGTGGCAGGGTTCGAGTTTCGGATTTTAAAAAATAAGGAGTTGCCATTATGAATAGAAGTGCAGAGACACATGCTCGTCGCAATACTTTTGCAAATATTGCTCTTATAATTACTATGCTTGTATTGATAAGCGCGTGTATTTTTTTAGGCACATACGCATTATCGTGGGATCAGGTTGTGCTTTATGTCAGCATAGCTATTTTGCTTGCTGTTATAGCGTTTTTGATGTTTCTGATTAAAAAAATTAATACGAATGTAGTGAAGATGATGGCAAAAGCCAAAATAGCGGCTGATCCGGAATTAAAAGAGATTGGAATAGACGAAGTAAGCGTCTCATTGGATAAGATTACAAAAAAGCTTAAAGGAGATATGTCTGATCTTTATCAAACTGAGGCAAAAATAAGTGGTCTCAGCCGTGAAATAAACAGATTGCTTGAAAAAACCAATTCTTTAACCATTACAGACAAATTAACGGGACTATATAACTTGAAACATTATGAGGAGTCTTTGAATGAAGAGCTGAAACGGGCGGCTATGTATGAGCGTCCATGTTCTATAATTGGGTTTGATGTTGACAATCTGGGTGTATACTTGAAGAAACTTGGCGAGAATATCAAGAACAAGATTCTAAAGAAGATTGCAGGTATCTTGAGGGAGAATGCAAGAGATATTGATAAGGTGGCTCGCTGCAAAGACACCATATTCTGCGTTATTCTTCCCGAGCTTAATAAAAAAGAGGCTTACGCCCTTGCTGAGAAAATAAGAAAAGCTGTTGCCATAGAATCTATACCAGATACAAAAAGCGTAATAAAAGATACAAAGATCACAGTAAGCGCAGGCATAGTTGCCAACCCCATTGATGGCGATATTATAGAAGAATTAAATGATAAATTATATCGCGCAATAGAGCAGGCTAAGAAAGGAAAAGGAAACAAAGCAATTACGTTTCCAGGATAATACTATGTCAAGGACCATTAGAAAACGACTCGGCAAAATACTTGTAGAGAGGAACATTATCACGGAACAGCAGCTGGATGAAGCGTTAAAAATTCAAGAGCTGAAGGGCGGTTTTCTGGGACAGATTTTAGTCAGTCTGGAATCTGCGACTGAGGAACAGGTTGTTAACGCTCTTACTTCTCAGTTTGGGTTTCCGTATCTTCCTTTAAAAAATTATGAGATTGACCAGGATATACTCAAATTAATTCCGGAATCAATCATAAGACATTATCATTTAATTCCGATAGATAAAATGAATAATATAATTGTATTAGCCATGGCTGACCCGTTAAACGATGCTGCGATTGAGGATGTAAAAATTGCCACTAACTCCAATGTGAGAATCTTTGTCAGCGGAGGAGAGGATATTGAAGATACTATTAATCGTTATTTTGGCTCAGGGAAACCTAAAAAAATCACCAGAACCGTGGAAGAATATATGATGGACGTTAACTTCAAGCAATTGGTAAGAGAAAAGAACAAGAAAGAAAAATTATGGTCATGTCTTTAAAGGACAACCTGTCAAAAATTTTACTTGATGGAGGAATAATTACAGGTGAACAGTTAAAAGAGGCTCTTCAGGAGCAGAGAAAAAAAGGCGGTAGTTTAAGCCGGATTATTTATAAAAAAGGCTTTGCTGATGAGAAGACTCTTGTAGCTTGCTTAAGCGAGCAATTAAATATCCCCCCGATAAATCTTTCAAAATTTAAAATTTCAAAAGAGGTTATAGAAACAATACCAAAAACAATTGCCAAAAAGTATTCCATTATTCCAATCTCTAAAATAGGGAAAACTCTTACAATTGCCATGCTGGATCCTCTTAATGTGTTTGCTACAGATGATTTAAAAAGCGCCACTGGATACGAAATAGATCCTGTAATAGCCACAGAAAAGGATATTCTTAATGCTATTGACCAGTATTATCAAGTATCTTTTGATATGAAAGAGATTTTAAAGGACATTGATATTAAGGAACCTGCTGAGAAAAAGGAAGAAATAGATTTAGAAAAACTCTTAAAGGAAACTGAAGAAGCGCCGGTTGTAAAAATGGTCAATGTTATTCTTGCCCAGGCAATTAAGGAAAAAGCAAGCGATATTCATATTGAACCGGAGGATAAGACATTGCGCATTCGCTATCGTATTGACGGTGTTCTTTACGAGAGGCTGTCTCCGCCTAAAAAACTTCAAGCTGCGCTAATTTCCAGAATAAAAATTATGTCCAATCTGGATATAGCAGAACGAAGACTTCCACAGGATGGTCGTATGAGAATTACATTGAATGATAAGGAAATAGACTTTCGCGTATCAATTCTCCCAATAGTTTTTGGAGAAAAGGTAGTATTGCGTATTCTGGATAAGAGCAGTTTAACGCTGAATCTGGAGAAATTAGGGTTTGGAGAAAAAGAATTGCAGATCTTTAATGAATCTATCTCCAAACCGCATGGAATGATCCTTCTAACCGGACCAACAGGCAGTGGAAAAACCACAACACTCTATTCTGCGCTAAGCAAAATAAACACACCAACTAAGAATATTATCACAGTTGAGGATCCTGTTGAATATCAGCTGAAAGGGATTAACCAAATACAAGCGCAACCTGATATAGGCTTAACGTTTGCCAGCGGCTTGCGGTCTATACTTAGGCAGGACCCTGATATTATAATGGTTGGGGAGATAAGGGATTTGGAAACTGCTGATATTGCGATAAAATCCGCTCTGACAGGTCATTTGGTCTTCAGCACTCTGCATACTAATGACGCTCCAGGAGCAATTACCAGATTAATAGATATGGGGATTGAGCCGTTTCTTCTCTCATCTTCCATAATAATGGTCGCTGCGCAGAGACTCATGCGAAAGATATGCGAAAACTGCAAAGAAGAAGTCAATCTGCCAGAAAAGGTAAAAGAGAATTTTGCCCATATCCTGCAGCATCAAATTTCGGAAATATCAGATTTAATAACGTACAAAGGAAAGGGCTGCGAGCTTTGCAGCGACACTGGATACAAAGGCAGAGTGGCTGTTGTTGAAATACTGAAGATAGATGATGAGATCAAAAAACTAATTATAAACAAAGCTACTTCAGGCGAGATTAAGGAAGCTGCTGTAAAAGGTGGGATGAAGACATTGCAGGAAAGCGGTATAAATCTAGTTAAAAACGGCACAACCACTATTGAAGAAGTTTTGCGCGTAACGGCGGAATGAAAACATGCCAACATATAAGTATATTGCGATTGACAAAGACGGCAAGAGAATAGAAGCTTTACATTCTGCTGAAAGCGAAAAAGCTCTCGTTAGTAGTCTCAGCGCTAATCAATTAACAATAGTCTCCATAGCTGAACAAAAAAAACGCATATTTACATTCAAGAAGAGCGCTAAAATAAAGTCCAATGATTTAATTCTCTTTAGCAGACAGCTGGCTACAATGGTTAATGCAGGATTGCCACTTGTTCAGGGGCTTGATACGCTTGTGGAGCAAATGGAGAACCCTTCCCTAAAAACGCTTGTTAAAAAACTGGAAGATGATGTGGAGGGAGGAGAAAGCTTTTCTCAGGCTCTTTTAAAACATCCAAAAGTGTTCTCAGACTTTTATGTAAGCATGATAAGGGCAGGCGAAGAAAGTGGTACATTGGATGAAATCCTTAACCGTCTTGCAGCGTATCTTGAGAATTCCGCCAAACTTGCCAGAAAGGTTAAATCCGCTATGGTGTATCCAGCAGTGGTTACTGTTATGTCTATTCTTATAGTTATGGTTTTAATATTGAAAGTAGTTCCAACATTTAGCACTATTTTTGACGCTTTTGGCGGAACTCTTCCTCTTCCAACAAGAATACTTATAGGAACGAGCGAGATTCTCAAAAATTATTTTTTAATTGTAGCAGGAATTTTGGCTGTTGTTTTTTTCTTTTTACGTAAATATGTTCAGACTGAAAAAGGAAGACTCCAGTTTGACGGATTGAAACTTCGTATAATTATTTTTGGGGTTCTCATAAAGAAGGTAGCTCTGGCAAAGTTTGCAAGAACACTGTGTACGTTAATAAAGAGCAGTGTTCCTATTCTTAAAGCGCTTGAAATAGTGGGAGCTACTTCAGGAAATAAGGTGTTAGAGAAAACTCTTAACAGCGTTGGAATGGGTGTTAAAGATGGGGAAACCATTGCAGAGCCGCTTGGCAAAAGTGAATTTTTCCCTCCAATGGTTGTTAGAATGATATCAGTTGGTGAAAAAACAGGCGCATTAGAGGATATGTTGACAAAGATCGCTGATTTTTACGAATCAGAAGTTGATGCTGCAGTAGACGGGTTAACCTCTGTGATAGAACCTGTTTTAATTTGTTTCTTGGGCATAATAATAGGCGGTATTGTTATTGCCATGTTCCTGCCGATACTCAAGATGAGCACCCTGGTAACAGAGGGTTTCTAAAAAGATGCAACTCACTGAATCCATCCAAGAAAAAGCCTCCCGGATTAAAGCATTAATGATCGCAAGGCTTCTCATAGTAACAGCTATGCTCGGTATAGGAACTTTTGTGTTCCGGGCGGAGAATATCCCTTTTTACTGGTTAATATCTGTAATGTTTCTTTTGACCATAGTATACAGCATTCTTTTAGTAAAAAAGACGTACCTAGATGCTCTAATACGTGTTCAAATTATTGCGGATACAGTGTGGATTGGTGTATTAATCTACTACTCAGGCGGAATAGACAGTATCTTTACATTTTTGTATGTTATTTCCATAATTTCCGGCAGTCTGTTACTCCCTCTTGGAGAGGGATTAATGTTAACTTCGTTCGCAGTAATAACTTATTTTGCAATTATCGTTCTGCAGTATAATCCTGAATTTTCCACTAAGAGCGTAGTTATATATGTTGCCTGTTTTCGGGCAATAATATTCTATCTGGTATCTATATTAAGTGGGATACTGGCAAAAAATCTTAGGCATAAGACTAAACAGTTGAGAGAATTACAGAATTTTACGGATAACATATTGCAAAACATGGCTAGTGGACTCATAACTGTTGACTCTAATGGAATGATATCATATTTTAACCAGGCTGCTTCAGACATCCTCGGATATCAAAGAGAAGAAGCTGTGGGAACTGCCTGGAAAACACTGTTTCCTGGGACTAGGATTAAGATAGAGAATTACATCTCTTCCCTGCAGTTTGGAGCTAACGTTCAGAAAAAAAATGGTGATTTGCTTCCTGTGGGTTTTAGTGTTTCCCCATTAAAAACTGATGATGGAGAGTTTGAAGGAACAATATTTATTTTTAGAGATTTAACTGCGATCAAAGAACTGGAACGCAAATTAAATCAGAATGACAGATTAGCGCTTATGGGAAAGATGTCAGCAAAAATAGCGCACGAAGTCAGGAATCCTCTCGCTTCTTTGAGAGGTTCTGCTGAGATGCTGAAGGAAGATGATAAAATTAGTCATAGCAGCAGAAAATTACTGGAACTAATTATCCGTGAATCTGATAAAATCAATGAAAGAGTTACGGGTTTTCTTAATCTGTCAAAACCAGCAAAACCCAAGTTAAAAAGATGCAGTATACATGAAACAATCAAAAATGTTTTGGTTTTACTAAGAAGTCGAAGCGATGTTAATCCGGAAATCAATATAGGATATAATGCAAATAACAAAAGGCTGTTTTCTCTTGTAGATGCGGATCAGATAGAACGGATGTTTTTGAATCTATGTCTTAATGCGATCCAGGCAATGTCTGAAGGCGGAACTCTCGCAATAGATGCAGATATCAGAGATGAAATGATAGAGGTCAGATTTACAGATACTGGCAAAGGACTATCTGCTGATGAGAAGAAAAGTCTTTTTGACCCCTTTTCCACAACAAGCGATAAAAGAACAGGTTTGGGATTAAGCATTGTCAGAGAAATAATAGATGCTCATAACGGACAAATAGAAGTTATTAGTGAAAAAGGGGAAGGCAGTAGTTTTATAGTTAAACTTCCCGTAGCTGAGGTATAGATAGAAAAATGCTAAAAAAAGACATAATGATCCTGTTATTATATACGTACCCAAAAAAGATATGGTGCAAATTTTATTGACTAGCTGACCGTATTTTGCTAAATTGGGTCAATTAATTGACTGTATTTAGGAAAAAGACGCAATGTATATACAGCAAAAACAGATTGATAGACTTTGCCAGCTAATAAAACCAGGAAGGGTAGTTGTAATATATGGCGCTCGCAGAGTGGGAAAAACCACTTTGGTAAAAAATTTTCTAAAGCATATAAAAGAACAGGTTCTCTTTGTAAGTGGTGAAGATATTGTTGTTCGTCAGTATTTAGAAAGCCAGTCTATTAATAAGCTTAAGGATTTTGTCGGGAGCAATTCTCTTTTAGTAATAGATGAAGCGCAGTATATTGAAAAAATTGGGTTGAATCTTAAGCTTATTGTTGATCATATCCCTGAAGTCAAGGTAATTGCTACAGGTTCTTCTTCTTTTGATCTGGCAAAAGATTTGGGAGATCCTTTAACAGGCAGAAAATCTGTTCTCAAATTGTTTCCATTAGCGCAGATGGAGATTTCGCAGATTGAGGAACAGTATGAAACAAAAGCAAATCTGGAATCCCGAATGATTTATGGCTCATATCCGGAAGTAGTGACTATGCAGGATAATATTAACCGTGAACACTATCTACATGAAATTATCAGCTCTTATTTATTTAAGGATATACTAGAGTTGGAGGGAATTCGCCACGCAAATAAATTAGTACGGTTATTGCAGTTGCTGGCTTTCCAAATCGGAAAGGAAGTATCTCTCAATGAACTTGGGACACAGTTAGGAATGAGTAAAAATACAGTTGAGAAATATTTAGATTTATTGGAGAAAGTATTTGTGATACATAGCCTGGGCGGATTTAGCCGCAATTTGCGCAAGGAAATTGCAAAGAATCGTAGATACTATTTTTATGATAATGGAATCCGCAATGCGCTTATTAATAATTTTAATCCTATCAGCATGCGAAATGATGTTGGAGTGTTGTGGGAAAATTATATTATGAATGAACGTATAAAAAAGCAGGAATATCTTTACTGCATAACTGATTTTTATTTCTGGCGGACATATGATAGAAAAGAGATTGATCTAGTGGAAGAGCGCAATGGGAAATTATATGGTTATGAGATAAAATGGCAAAAGACAAAGGTAAAGGTTCCCAAGGATTGGCAAACAAACTATAAAGATGCAGGCTTTAAAGTAATACATCGCGAAAATTATCTCAGTTTTATACAAGAATGTTAATGAAAGACGAGATTGCTTCACGAAGTTTATCCCGATATCGGGGTTCGCAATGACATTAGTGCCGCTGGAATAGAAATTCCCCCTTTGAAGGGGGAATCAGGGGGATGTTAATGACAGCAACTAAAAATAAAATACTTGTAATTGACGATGAGAAGAGCATGCTTGAGTTTCTCTCAATAATGCTTACAAAAGACGGTTTCAGTGTTGCTACTTCAGACAAAGGGCAAGAAGGCATAAACATGTTTAAAAAAACTCATTTTGACCTTGTGATCACTGACATAAAAATGTCGAAAGTTAGCGGTATAGATGTATTGAAATCTATAAGAAGTTATGACACTAGCGCTGTTGTTCTGATGATTACAGCGTACGCCTCAGTAGATACAGCGATTGAAGCGATGAAACTGGGCGCTTTTGATTATATTACAAAGCCATTTAAGATAGAAGAGATCAGGGTTGTTATTAGAAAAGCTCTTCAGCAGAGGAAATTGCTTGATGAAAATATAAATTTGAAAAACCAGTTAAAGTCTGAGTATGATTTTGGGAATATAATAGGCAGCAGCCTTCCTATCATGGATGTTTTTGATAAGGTGAGAAAAATCTCGCATACAGACGCAACAGTTATTCTCTATGGAGAAACCGGTACTGGGAAAGAACTTTTTGCCAGAGCAATACACTATAACAGTCACAGAAAAAGCAAACCTTTTATATCAGTTGATTGCGGAGCGTTAACTGAAACATTGCTTGAGTCTGAACTCTTCGGGCATGTAAAGGGATCGTTTACAGGAGCGATAGAACATAAAAAGGGATTATTTGAGGCAGCACATGGAGGAACAATTTTTCTTGATGAAGTTGGAGTGGCTTCTCCACAGATACAGACCAAGCTTCTGAGAGTTTTGCAGGAACACGAAATAAAGCGAGTTGGAGGAAACAAAAATATTAAAGTTGATGTAAGGGTAATAGCAGCTACTAATACAGATTTAGAGCAACAGATAAAGGATGGTAAATTTAGAGAAGACTTGTTTTACAGGCTGAGTGTTATTCCAATAGTACTGCCTCCGCTGCGAGAAAGAATAGACGATATTCCTTTGCTAGTAAGCCATTTCTTAAAAAAATATGCCCGGAAAGCTGGCAGTAAAATCAAAAAGATGTTACCAGAAGTTGTGCAGATCTTAATGAAATATAATTGGCCTGGAAACATAAGAGAGCTGGAAAATGTAATAGAAAGAGCTGTTATTCTTGAAGATGGAGATATAATTGCGATAGAGAGTCTTCCTGATAAACTGCGAGAGTGGGAAATGGAAATAGATGAAAAACAAATTATTGAGGGCGGCTTAAAGAACACCATTGATCAAACAGAAAGAAATATGATACTCAAAGCATTCAAAGAATGCGCAGAGAACCAGTATCAAACAGCGAAAAAACTGAAAGTCTCCAGACAAAACCTGCAATATAAGTTAAAAAAATATAGAATAATAAATGTAGTGACCGGATAAAATCCGACCCGAAATCAAAATGACTGTTTTGACAATTTTTGATAAAGAGAAAGAAGTTCGAAAAATTACTGATTATGCAAGAAAGGTTCTTAACGCGTTTTTAAGCAATAATTCTATTTTTACAGGGCTGTTGGTCTTAAGCTTTTTGTGTATTGGACTTCTGAATATTCTGACACACGAAATGTGGCGAGACGAACTACAAGCCTGGCTTATTGCAAAGGATAGTGTCTCAATCCTGAACCTGTTTGATAATCTGAAATATGAAGGACATCCTGCGCTGTGGCATATATGCCTTTACTTTATCAGCAGGTTTACAGCTCAGCCAATTGTAATGCAATTCTTTCACTTACTATTAGCTGCAACAACTATATACATTTTTACAAGATTTTCGCCATTTACAAAGTTACAAAAAACATTGTTTATTTTCGGTTACTTTCCTCTTTATGAATACGCTGCCATAAGCAGAAATTATGCAATGGGTGTTCTGTTTATCTTTTGCTTCTGCGCAGTGTTTAGAACACGTACCAAAAACTACATTGTGCTGTCCTGCATTCTGTTTTTGCTTGCTCAAACCAGTGTCTACGGCTTAATGATTTCTATCTGTTTTGGATGCACCCTGATCATGGAATATGTTTTTGATAGGAACCTGCGAAAATCATTGCGCGCAAGAAGAACGGAACTTATTATCAGTATTGCTATATTTATTCTTGGCATTATAGGTTCTGTTTTCCAGCTTATGCAGCCCATTGACAGCGGAGGAAGAATCTGGGGGATTAGTATTGATCCAAGACGCATCTCACATGTAATTGCAATTCCATGGAAGGCTTATATTCCGATACCGGAATTCATGAATACTGAATTTATTGCTTCAACAATACTCCCTTCCCGAATTCCTGCCGCAGCCTTATCCATCATCTTATTATGTTTCTCTTTTTTGCTTTTTGCGCGAAAACATGTTGTAGCTTTTTTATATACTTCCGCAACAATTGGGCTTTTGATTTTTTCCTACTTTATACACTTTGGCGAGTTGAGACATCATGGTCATCTGTTTATCCTGTTTATTGCATGTTTATGGATCTCAGATTATTACACTGATATAAAACTAAAATCGTGGTTATTTAACAATCTGGCTGGATTTTGCAAAAAACACAAAAACAGGTTTATTGTTGGTATCCTATCTATTCATCTCATCTTTGGCCTCGCTGCAAGTGGCGTTGATTGGTTTTACCCATTTTCCGCAGGCAAAGAAACAGCAAAATTCATCAAAGATAAACAAATGGATAATATGTTAATGCTTGGGGATATGGATTTTCCAGCATCTGTTGTAGCTGGTTATCTTAATCGCAAGATTTATTACACTCAGAGTAATAAATTCGGCTCTTTCATTATCTGGAATAACAAAAGAGGTGACCACAGCACCCATAAAATTCTTAAAAAGGCTCAGGAACTGACACAACAGAGAAAAGAAGACATATTACTTATTATGAATTACGAACTTGATATATCCTCTGCTTTAAATCCTATTGTCAAGATTAAAGAATTCAAAAAAAGTATTGTGCCTAACGAGAAGTATTATCTATATCTTATGAGTTATGATGATATGGGAAAATGACCATGCCGGATAAAAAAACAGCTATTATAATCGGAGCAGGGCCCGCAGGTCTAACTGCAGCTTACGAACTGCTAAATAAAACGGATATCAAACCTATTATTTATGAGATGACGGAAGATATTGGCGGTATTTCCAAGACGATAAATTATAAAGGCAATAGAATAGATATAGGAGGGCACAGATTCTTTTCTAAATCTAACAGAGTTATGCATAGGTGGCAGAATATGCTTCCTTCGCAAATGTTAACTCGCACCAGACTTTCAAGGATCTTTTTCCTGCGAAAATTATTTGATTATCCTGTTTCTTTGAATCTCAATACATTTTCAAATCTTGGATTTATGCGAATTATTAAGATATGTCTGAGCTATATCAAAACACGATTTTCTCCAATAAAAGATGAAGTATCTCTTGAGGACTTTTTTATTAACAGATTTGGCAAAGAGCTGTATCTTACATTCTTCAAAGACTATACAGAAAAGGTCTGGGGAATTCCCTGCAATAAAATTGGACCTGAATGGGGCGTTCAAAGAATAAAAGGCTTGTCTATTAGTAAAGTGCTGCTTCATGCTGTGAAAAAGCAGAAAAATACAGAGACAAGTTTAATTGGACAATTTCTGTATCCCAAACTGGGTCCAGGGCAAATGTGGGAACAAGTTGCCAGAATCATTAAAGAAAAGGGTGGAAAAATATATCTGAAGCATAAAGTAATTGGTCTTAAGCACCATGATGATAATAAGATAGTGGAAGCTGTTGTAAAAGAGAAAACTACTAATGAGCTGATAACTAAAACAGCAGATTATTTTTTCTCAACAATGCCTGTTAAAGAATTAATACAATCTCTTGGTGATGGCGTGCCTCAGGAGGTTCAGCAGGTAGCTCAAGGATTGATATATCGTGATTTTATAACAGTTGGCTTACTTCTGAGAAAGCTGAAAATAAAGAATAAAACAGGAATAAAAACCATTAATAATATCATCCCCGATAACTGGATTTATATTCAGGAAAGAGATGTAAAACTTGGCAGGATTCAGATATTTAACAACTGGAGTCCTTACATGGTTAAGGATAAAAATACTGTATGGATAGGATTGGAATATTTTTGCAATGAAGGAGATGAACTGTGGAATAAGGATGATGAGAGTTTTGCCAAGTTTGCGATTGATGAATTAGCTAAAATTGATATTATAGAAAAAGAAGATGTGCTTGATAGTATTGTTATTCGGATGCCAAAAACCTATCCGGCTTATTTTGGCACATATGACAAATTTTATATAATCAGAGATTTTACCGATAAATTCGAAAACCTGTTTTTAATAGGCAGAAACGGCATGCATAGGTATAACAATCAAGATCATTCTATGCTTACAGCAATGACTGCTGTTGAAAACATTATCAATAATATTAAATCCAAACACAACATTTGGGCTGTGAATACAGAAGATGAGTATCACGAAGATAAATAAATGCTATTCATCTATAAACAAACTAACAGGTCTATATCCAGAATACCATATTCCCAGTATGTCCTGTTATCAGGTCAATAACAAACCCGACCACCTTATAGTGCGCCATTACAGGAATGAGAAAACATAGTAACGCACCTATTATGAAACTCTTTAGACCTACTTGTTTATCTCTATTTTCCATTAAGATTTATCTACACTTTATTGCTCAGATTCTTTGCAACAATATATGAGGATACTTTATTTCTTGCACTTTCTGATAAGCTAGAGAATAATATAGCTATATTATATTTCCCCTTGTGTTTGGATGGTTCTGTACGAACAACAACACTGGTGCAAAGGACACGGAAGAACTCACCCCTTGATGGAAAAGTTGTTGGAATTAACATGTTTAAATCAAGTTTTGTCATTAGAGAAATTTTTTTGTCTACTTCACAGTAGATGCCTGAAAGGCTGATATTATCAACCTTTGCCCTTACTGCTTCAAAACCATTATCTATCTCTGCATGAAAATCGGCTTTAGCTCTTGGATACTTTCGTCTTTCGACTTTTTTCTCAGTCACAGCAGTCATAATTAAACAAAACCTCTCTTCATTATTTCCACACCTCAAAATTATTATAACATTTGGTGCATTATCTGCAATTGTTTTCTTTGATTGATTCTTATGATATATTTATAGACATGATTAATCCGTTTAAGATAATTTACAAGGATAAAACCAGTAAAGCAAGGATTGGGAAACTTATTACCTCTCATGGCGAGGTTAATACTCCTATCTTTATGCCTGTAGGTACGCAGGCAACAGTAAAGACCTTATCTCCTGAAGAGCTTGTCAATATTGGCGCAGAGGTGGTTCTTTGTAATGCCTATCATTTAGCTCTGAGACCAGGTGTGGAAATCATAAAAGAAGCTGGAGGTCTGCATAAATTTATGCATTGGGATAGACCTGTACTAACAGATAGCGGAGGATACCAGATTTTTAGTCTTGCAGATTTAAGGAAAATCACTGATGAAGGAGCCAGGTTTCAATCACATATAGATGGCAAGGAGATTTTTCTAACGCCTGAAGGGGCTATCAGCGCTCAGAATGATCTTGGCGCAGATATAATAATGACCTTGGATGAATGCATCCAATATCCATGCGAATATGATTATGCGGAAATTGCCATGCAAAGAACATGTAACTGGGCAAAAAGATGTAAAGCGGCTCATACTGATAAGAGACAGCTTTTATTTCCTGTGATTCAAGGAGGGATGTATAAAGATCTGAGAGAAAGATGCGCAAACAAATTAGTTGGGGAGAAATTTTTAGGTTACGCTATTGGCGGATTGAGCGTAGGAGAAGATAGGTCGTTAATGTATGAAATTGCCCAACATACACTTTGTTTCATTCCTGAACACAGTGTTCGTTATTTAATGGGAGTAGGAGA
>JAGMBN010000026.1 GCA_023129655.1 bacterium
TTACTATCCCTGCAATAAACAATGATGGAACAAAATAGGAAAACTTTTTAGATGTCTCGGGAAATCTCTTAACAAAATAACCCCTGTGCTTAGCATAACTGGTAACCTGTTTGAGATGTTCTTTAAACAAACGCCTTCTATGGTGATACACTAGGGCTTCAGGTTCATATATTATTTTTTTTTCTAACTTTTTCGTTATCTCCAGACATAAAACAGTATCCTCTCCAGGCCAAAAATTGGTATTAAACCCTCCTAATCGTTCAAAGATATTTCTTCTTACAATCAAATTGCATGACGGGAAGTCTTCGACTTCTTTTCTCGCTTCCTTGACGTATCTATAACTATATTCTCCGCTAACAAGTTTCGATGAATATACCAATCCGCTGGCTTTTTGCATAACATCGTCATTATCAGGAGTTACAGCAGGTCCGCCAACAGCCGCTACTTCCGCGTCAACGAAATTCCGAACTGCGTTTTTTAACCAACTCTTTGCAGGAAAAACATCATCATCTATGAATGCAACAATTTCCCCTTTGGCTTCTTTAACTCCCATATTTCTCTTCACTGCAGGGCATGTCTCGCCTGTAGGAACAACGGAGACATCTTTGTAATTTAGACGCTCCTCTTTATCTGGCAGGAATATAATCTCAAATTTCGGATAGTCAAGATTAAGACAGTTTTCTATACATTCCGCCAGATATTCAGATACCTCTTTTGCAATTATTATTATTGAGACAAAAGGGTATTTTGAATCAGCTCTTTCTTTCATAAAAAATCAATCCAAAATTTATAAATACAAGCACTATCCCACAGATCAAAAGTATGTATATAACCTGTTCCAGTGACTTGTGAAACATGCATATTAAGCCAACCTGTATTATTGTCATAATTACAAGTGCAATAACAAAACCGATTTTATGCCTTGCAATATGAAAGCTGTTGATTATTCCTATCAGCGCGTATGGAAGCATAGCCAATCCAAACATCCATAAGAGTTTTACATCGCCAGTATATCTGCCGCGCGAAATCAATCTCAATAGAAAATCAGGGAATAGAAAGAAGATAAATATGCCTATGGAGCATATGAGAAGCGCGAATAGAAGAACCTTTTTTAAAATTGGAAGAGTATTCTTATTGATTGTATGCGCTTCAGCCACCATTGGGAACATAACTACTACTACTGCGCCGGGCAAATACAGTATGCTTTTCCCAAGCACGGATATTGCTGCATACTGGCCTGCAATATTCGCAGAGAAATAATGCTTTACAAGTGTCATGTCAATCATTGTCAATACTGTGTAAAAGAAAATCGACATAGCCACTGGGGCACAAAAAAGAAGCATTTCTTTCTTGTATTTTTTTACTGATTCAATTTTTACTTTCATAATATCTTTTATCACTTTACCAAGTATCAAAATTCCTGTTATGCTAGCTACTACAGAAGCAAGAATTGCTCCATTCAATCCCAATCCCAGCCATACAAGCAGAGCTCCGCTTCCAATCCTTGATAAAGGACCTAAAATTTGATTTAAAGCAATATAATTAAATCTCTGCATTCCTGTTGCTGCAGCTAAAAACAAACTTAAAATACAGGAAATTAAAAACGAGAAACCAGCTATTACTACAGGAGATACGTGCTCTAACTTGTAGTAATCCATAATCTGGAATCTGGCTGCAAAAATCAAAATAGAGACAATAATTCCTGGTGGGACAATATACTTGAAAGATTTAAGAATAATACCCTTTATCTTCCCAAATTCGTTTTTACCTTTAAATCCTGCAATATACTTTGTGATAACCAAACCTATAGTCCCTATTCCTACTGAAGTTATTACTCCAAATGAGAACAGTGCATTCATAGCGCCAAAATCAGCTACGGAGAGATTTCTCCCCATAAAGAATTGAAAAAGATATTGAAAGAAATTGCCTGCCATTGCAGCAATGAAAAGCAATGCGCTGTTCTTATATATAGAGTCTTTTTTAATAAATGTTAACATTCAAACAAAAACCTGTTCTTTTTGACCCAATCAGATAGTTTTTTTACTCCATTCTCTACATCTATTTTAGGCTGCCATGCAAGCTCTTTTCTTGCTTTCTCAATGCTGCATACAAACACAGGCTGATCACCGGGTCGCCAATCACTAAAACTGTATTCTATTTTCTTATTTAAGAATCTCTCAAGAAAGGAAATAAGTTCAAGCAAAGACATCTTATTATTAGGTCCACCGCCTATATTATAGATTTTCCCAGAAGCAGTTTCTATATTCTCTATAGCTTTTTCGTACGCATCAACCAGATCATCAATAAACAATACATCTCTAACCTGTTTCCCGTCTCCATAGATTGTGATTGGCTTGTTCATAGATGCAGCTATTGTAAACCACGCAACCCAGCCTTGGTCTTCTACGCCAAATTGTCTATATCCATAAATGCAGCTCTGCCGCATAACAACAGTCCTTAATCCGTATATTCTGGAATAATCTCTAACATATTGATCAGCTGCGCCCTTTGAACAGCCGTAAGGGGAATGAAAATCCAATATTCTTTCCTCAGAGATTCCCTCAGGCAAAGATTCGTATTCATATCTGCCATTCCTTTCAATCACTTTTATGTCAGTCATTCCTCCGTAAACCTTGTTTGTGGAAGCATAAATAAATATTGGATCAAGCCTGTTTTCTTTTACTGCTTCCAGAAGATTGAATGTGCCGAGCGCATTTATCTGAAAATCTTCCCTTGGATCTAAAACAGACGTTGTAACTGCCACCTGCGCAGCAAGATGAAGCACAACATCAATGCTATTTCCCCGAAGGTCTTCGGGGGCAAAAATCTTCTTGATCTTTGCATAATCCCTGATATCGCAATTTATGAATTCAAATTCTCCTTGCTGCTTAAGCCATTCAAGATTATCTTTAGAACCCTTTCTTGACAGGTTGTCCAGAACCGCTACCTCATACCCTTTGTCTATAAAGCGTTTTGCGGCATTACAGCCAATAAAGCCACAACCACCTGTTATCAATATCTTCAATCTTCGTACCATTTAATAGTTTCCCTAAGCCCCTTTTCCAGACTGTAAACTGTTTTCCATCCCAGAAGCCTTTCTGCTTTGACGCTTGACAGATATTGGTTGTTTATTTCTCCTTTGCTTTTACCCTTGCCTTTTATAACAGGTTTCAAAGACTTGTTTCCTGAAACCGAAATAATTTCCTTTACTAGATCCAATACTTTTACAGGACTATTTGATCCAAAATTAAACGCTTCGCCCTTTATTCCTTTTTTATCAGCATTTTCTGCGGCAATAAGATACGCATTAACCGCATCGTCAATATAGATATAATCTCTTAGCGGAGTTCCATCGCTCCTGATAACGGGATTTTTGTTCTGAATAATAGATCTGATCGTATCCGGGATAATTCTGGAGAAATTCAGATCTCCGCCTCCATAAATATTAGCGCATCTTGTTACAACAATCGGCATATCATATGTGCAGGCATAAGTTCTCGCAAGTATGTCAGTACAAGCTTTTGATGCATCATATGGATGAAGCGCATTTAGCGAATAGGACTCTTTATATGGTAAATCCTGCTGCTCTCCGTAAGCTTTGTCACTGGATGCTACAACCATTCTCTGAACACCTATATTTCTTGCTGCCTCAAGAATATTCCATGTGCCCCTTATATTAGACTCAAATGTAGAAATAGGAGACTTATTTGCAATTCCCACTATTGTCTGCGCTCCAATGTGGAAGCATGAGTCTATATTGTGCTCATTAAAGATACGAGCTATAAGCTGGCAATCTATGATATCGCCTTTCACAACAGCTTCCAAGCTGTTATAAACATTCTTCATATTTGTTAGGACAGAGCAGGGTATCCAGTCTCTAATCAAGACCACTACTCTTGCGCCAGAGGTAACCAATGCCTTTGTAAGCCACGAGCCTAAAAACCCGTTTGCTCCTGTAACAAACACTCTCTTATCCTTCCAGAATTTTTTATTCACTTTTTTCTTCATGCTTTCTCCCATAATCTGTTCTTGACAGCGTTGTGAATTATATTATATTAAGTATGAAATAGCAATTTTAAAAGCATGGACATGTCAGGCATGCAGAATTATGAACATTGTAGATGCAATAAAGAGTGAAACAAAAAAGCTTCAGAAGAAAATTGCTGTTATTGACGGGAATAAACAGGTTTCTTATTGCGAATTATTTGCTGCTGTAGAGAAACTTGCAGCTGAATTAAAAGCATGCGGAATTCAGCCGGCTCAACGTGTGGCATTATTATGTGAAGACAGTATTGATTATATTATTGTCAGTCTGACCGTGCTGTCTTTATCTGCGGTTATTGTCCCTGTATCTCCAACACTTTCCAGAAATGAAATTGATGCAGTGATGGAAAGAATCGAGGTAAACTTTTTAATCTTTGATAAATCCATATATGCAGGAACAGACGCTCATCGCATTTTTTCTGATAATGTATGCAAAAAAGAATTTTCCCTGTATCAGCGCGCAACACAGAAACAGGTTCCATCAAATTATTATGCATTAAATCCTGCTTTTATTCGATTTTCATCAGGCACAACCGGGAAAAGCAAGGGAGTGGTAATTTCCCATGAAGCTATTATTCAAAGAACCAATGCTGCAGATAAAGGATTGAATATCACTTCCAATGATACAGCGATATGGGTTCTTTCCATGAGTTTCCATTTTGTAGTAACAATTCTTCTTTTTCTGCGGCGTGGGGCAACTATCATCCTCTGCAGCCGCGCATTCCCTGAATTACTGGTTGGGGAATTGAAAAACCGCAGAGGAACATTTATATACGCTTCACCTTTTCATTATCATATGCTGACAAAATCAAATATGCTTTCGCCTTGTATGTTGAGTCGTATTCGCATGGCTGTGTGTACAGCAATAAAGCTGCCTGTTGATATAGCGAATGATTTTTATAAAAAGTTTGGTTTTCAACTGACTGAAGCGTATGGAATTATTGAAGTAGGTCTGCCGTTTCTCAATTGTTCTAAAGATAAAACAAAACAAGCCTCAGTAGGCAGAATTCTGCCGGATTACAAAGTAAAAATAGTGAATGATGCTGATAAGGAGATTGGAGAAGTTTATCTTAAAGGAAAAGGAATGTTTGATGCATATTTTTCTCCATGGCAAAGCAAAAAGCAGATATTCTATGACGGCTGGTTTAAGACAGGGGATCTGGGCAGACTTGATAAAGAAGGATTCTTGTTTCTTGTTGGCAGAAAAAAGAATATCATTAATTTTGCCGGCATGAAAGTCTTTCCATATGAGGTGGAATCAGTTCTCAATCAGCATCCTGATATCAAGGAGTCTCTTGTGTATGGCGTTATCCATCCTCAGTATGGTCAGCTTCCATGTGCCAATATCGTTCTAAAGAAAGGGGCAAAAGTAGATTTTGATATCAATAAGATACGTAAATTCTGCTATCAGAGATTAGCTTCATACAAGGTTCCAAAAAAGTTTCTATGTGTAGCCCGATTAGACAAAACTCCAAGCGGCAAACTCAGGCGCTAGGCTTCTTATAGTGTTTGACAAATCATACACCAGAAGCTAAACTTCATAGACTAAAGTAGTTTGGATGATAGGGGAGATACGTGCATGAAACTGGTTAAGCTTGGAAGCGCGGAGGAACAAGTTTCCGAGATGTGTCTTGGGACAATGATGTTTGGTAGAAGGTGCGATAAAAAGGAATCAGACAGAATATTATCATTTGCTTTGGATAACGGAATTAATTTTGTTGATACTGCTGCGATGTATGGTGAAGGAGAGACAGAAAAAATACTTGGACGTATAATGAAAAACAGGAGAAAGAAATTCTTTCTCACTACAAAAGTTCACAAGGGCATAGATGGCAAAAGCATTCTTGCAAGCATAGATGAGAGTCTCAAGAGACTTCAAACGGATTATGTTGACCTTTATTTAATTCACTGGCCAAGGGAAAGAATGAATCCTGAGGAAATTATGGAGACTCTTAATGAGGTTACTGAAAAAGGGAAAACACGCTTTATAGGCTGTTCTAATTATCCAGCATGGCTTTTTGCATACTCTAATTGCCTTGCTAAACTCAGAAGATGGAAAACATTCATCAATCATCAGGTTTGCTATAATCTGATTGAGAGAGGAATTGAGGTTGAAGTGCTTCCGCAGGCAATAGCGGAAAACATAGCAATAACTACTTACAGGTCTCTAGCAATCGGATTATTAACAGGGAAATATAAGCCTGAACAACCTATTCCTAATGATTCGCGCGGATATAATGACTGGCGGATTTCAACATGGCTTGAAAGATATAAGATCGGAATCTTGAAATTCTTTCAATTTGCCAAAGATCATGGACTAACGCCTGCTCAATTAGCTATATCATGGGTACGTAAATCTTCTGCTGTAACATGTCCAATTATTGGAGTTAGTTCTCTTAATCAGCTGGAGGAAAGCATAAAAGCATTTGATTTTAACCTGTCAGACCAAGAGTATAAAGAAGTAACGGATATGTTTGATACTGGCGTAAAAGAAGAATCAGGTGGAGACTATAAGAATTTACGCCGGCATCTTTCCCTTTTAAAATGAGAACCGTATAAGTGTATAGCTTTTTCGCAGATATAGATAAATATCTATTTTTTGCTGTAAATCATGGTTGGCAGAACAGGTTCTTTGACGTAATAATGCCAATTATAACGGACGTAAAATACTGGAAAATTCCTCTTTTAGCCGCTTGGCTAAGCTTGATGATATTTGGCGGAAAGAAAGGGAGAATAACAGGAATAACGCTCGTTGTATCACTTATCCTCATAGATCTCTTTAACAGCTACCCTTTGAAATTTCTTTTTACAAGAATACGTCCGTGTAATATTCAGGAGCTTAATGCGCACATCCTTGTCTCAACTTCAAACAGCTACTCATTCCCTTCATCTCATGCCGCTAATGTGTTTGGACTGGCAGCCATATTATCAAACAAATACAGGCGCTTCAGATTCTGTTTCTTCTTTGTTGCGATAGTTGTAGGCATATCCAGGGTTTATGTCGGTGTACACTATCCATTTGATGTTTTAGCAGGCGCAGTTGTCGGGATATTTTGCGGATTAGGAATGCTGAAACTGGAAAAATATATTCTTCGGAGAATTGAAGTTGCGCAGTAAAAATTGTTGTGATAGAATTTTAACCAATATGTCAGCTAAAAAAGAATTAAGCTCCTTAAAATCCCCCGTAATTATAGCGCTGGATGTAGATAGCCTGAAACAAGCGGAAATACTCGTGCAAGAGCTTAAGGACTATGTGTCTATTTTCAAAGTAGGGAGCCAGCTATTCACAAGCCAGGGACCTGATATTATAGATTTTATTCATAACAAAGACTGTAAAGTATTTTTAGACTTAAAGTTTCATGACATACCCAACACGGTTTCACTGGCAGTTGGAAATGCAGTTAAAAAGGGTGTTTTTATGCTGACAGTGCATGCATCTGGGGGGCTGGAGATGATGCGTTCTGCATATGAAGCGGCGCAGTCCCAGACCATTCTTTTAGGTGTCACAGTTCTCACCAGCATAGATGAGGGAATTCTAAAAAACGATCTGCATATAAGCGCTTCTATAAAAGAACATGTTTCGCATCTTGCGAAAATGACGAAGATAGCAGGCTTAGATGGTGTTGTTGCATCTTCAGAAGAAATAAAATACATTAGACAAACATGCGGAGAAGACTTTCTGATCGTTACACCAGGCATAAGATTTCAAGACTCAGATAAAGACGATCAAAAACGAATAGCTTCTCCTACGCAAGCTATTAACAGAGGCGCTGATTTAATAGTAATTGGAAGATCTATTACTAAAGCTTCCAGTCCCAAGCATGCAATGGAAATGCTCATAAAAGAAATTAATGAGCAAAGAATAGATGGAGACAATGTTTAGAATTCTGAAAACTTGGATTTTGAACTTGACTAATTTAGAGTCCAGAGAAAGATTGAAACGAAAACACGTAAGAGTTGATGTCGCTTTAAAAATCTGCGCTAAGCATGAATATAGAATGGATCTTTGTAACAGTAATGTTGTAGATATTAGTGAAACCGGACTACGTTTTAAAACAGATATTCTCTATCCTGTAAAGAATGAATTAGAACTTGAACTAGAATTTCCACAAGATTTTGGAGCAAAAGAGGAAACTCGCTCTTTTTATGCATTGTCAGAGGTTAAGCAAGTCAAAAAAGCAGAGAAGGGCATGTATCTAACAGGAGTAGAATTCAAAAAAGTTTATCCGCGTTTTAAGAGAAGATTAAACAAATTCTTAAAAATGGAATTGGAGAAGAAAATGCGAGCATGTATAATCTATTTTTCATTAACAGGGAATACACACCAATTAGCTCAAATAATCTCACAAGAATTAAAACACAGGAACTTTGAAGTTGATTTAAAGAGATTAGAACCTGTTAACGGGGCCACTACATTCGTGGGACAGGGCATGACAGCCCTGCAAAGAAAAAGGGTAAATATCGGTGATGTTAATTTTGACCTAAGCATGTATGACATGATATGGTTTGGTTCCCCTGTTTGGGCATTCAGCCCGACGCCAGCATTAAATACTTATCTGGATAAATGCTATGGACTTAAGCAAAAAAAGACTGTAGTGTTTTATACATACAGAAGCGGCACGGGAAAGGGCAGAGCTGTGAGAATTATTAACAAGATGTTAGAACATAAGGAAATAAAATCCCTGCATTCTTTATTAGTTGCGCAAAGAGACCTAAAAAATTCTCAAGCTGTTAGTAATAGGGTAAATGAGCTTTTAGAGAGAATATTATAATAATGAAACAAAGTGAAGTATTGGATCTCTTCAGGAAATGCGATGCTCTTCTTGAAGGTCATTTTCTGCTCTCCTCAGGTCTTCATAGCAGTCAATATATTCAATGCGCTAAGGTTCTCCAGTATCCAGAGTACGGGACTAAACTTGGAAAAGCTATTGCAGAACTTTTTCAGCATGTACAATGCGACGTAGTTGTGTCTCCTGCAATTGGAGGAATTCTCATTGCGCAGGAAGTTGCCAGAGCTTTAGGTATTAGAGCTGTATTCTGTGAAAGAAAAGATGGAAAGATGATCCTTCGGAGAGGATTTGAAATTGAAAAAGGAGAACAAGCACTTATTATTGAAGATATCATTACTACTGGCCGCTCAACTATGGAAGTTATTGCAGTTGTAGAAAGTTTCAAAGGCTGCATTGTTGGCATTGGTGCAATAATTGACAGAAGTGAGAAAGCAATTAACTTTCCTGTAGAGTTTAAGAGCCTTGCTAAGTTAAGTTTTAAAAACTATAACCCAAACAATTGTTTAATATGTAAACAGGGAAAAATCCCTTTAGTAAAACCAGGAAGCAGGAAGGTTTAGGAGGTATATATGTTGCGTTATCTTACAGCAGGTGAATCACACGGGCCAGGTCTTACAGCTATCATTGAAGGCATGCCAGCTGGATTGAGGATAAATAAGGCAGAGATAAACAGAGAACTCGCAAGAAGACAATCCGGATATGGCAGGGGTGAAAGGATGCAGATTGAGCATGATACTGTTCAAATAACCTCCGGGCTGCGTATGGGATTAACACTTGGCTCGCCGATTACAATGATCATAGAGAATAAGGATTGGAAGAACTGGAAAAATGAACCTCCTATAACAAATCCCAGGCCAGGACATGCTGATCTTGCCGGAATTATGAAATATAATCATATGGACATAAGGAATATCCTTGAGCGCTCAAGCGCTCGCGAAACAGCAGCTAGAGTTGCAGTTGGCGCAATTGCCAAAAAGCTGCTAAGTAAATTTGGCATAGAGATTATAAGTTCTGTATGTGAAATTGGCGGAGTAAACGAAAGCGAAAAACTAATGAGAGAAAAAATAGACCAGGCGCGAAAAAACGGCGATAGTCTGGGAGGAATATTTGAAATAACAGCAAAGGATGTTCCTGCAGGATTAGGATCTCATGTGCATTGGGACAGAAAGCTGGACGGAAGACTGGCTCAATGTTTGATGAGCATTCAGGGAATAAAGGGTGTTGAAATAGGTCTTGGATTTGCTGCATCAAGGAAATCAGGTTCAAAGGTTCATGATGAAATAATATATGATTATAATTTCAGGCGAAAGACTAATAATGCAGGTGGAATTGAAGGAGGTATTTCAAATGGAGAGGATATAGTCATTCGCGGAGCAATGAAACCAATTCCAACTATTAAAAAGGCACTTAACTCAATAGACATAATTACCAAAAAACCTGTTAAAGCAAAAGTAGAACGTTCTGATGTTTGTGCAGTTCATGCAGCAAGCGTTGTAGGCGAAGCGGTTGTAGCATTTGAAATTGCAAATGCTATGTGTGAAAAATTTGGCGGAGACAGTATTAAAGAGATAAAGCGAAACTACAATTCCTACATCAGAATGGTAAGAATGATTTAAAGTTTCAGTTGATCAAAAAGTCCTTGCAAATTGAAAGGTTGTCGTTTAATATACAAGGATGATAAAACGAAATTTGCAAAAAACCATAGGGAAATCATTAGAAGCTTTCCCAATTGTTGGAATTTTGGGATCACGTCAGGTTGGAAAAACAACGCTAGCCAAAAACATGCAGCAAATGCGAAGGAATGCTGTTTATCTTGATTTAGAGTTACCTTCTGATTTTAATAAGTTGCAGGATCCTGAATTATATCTGAATCAATATTTAGATTCATTGGTGATCATTGATGAAATCCAGAGAATGCCGTCTCTTTTCCCACTTTTAAGGTCATTAGTTGATAAAAACAGAATAAACGGTCGTTTTCTCATTCTTGGGTCAGTTTCTCCTGACCTGATAAGACAGGCTTCAGAAAGTTTAGCAGGACGTATTATTTATCATGAATTAAGACCATTCTCTATAATTGAGCTGGGATATAGTAAAGCGTTAATCCAAAATCTATGGCTAAAAGGCGGATATCCTGATAGTTACCTTGCAAGTAATAACGAAATAAGCTTCTCGTGGAGAGAGGCTTTTATAAAAACATATTTAGAGAGAGATATTCCACAGCTTGGAATAAGGGTCCCTGCATTACAATTAAGAAGATTCTGGACAATGATAGCGCATTCTCACGGACAACTTTGGAATTCAAGCCGGATAGCCAGTAGTCTTGGAATTTCAGCCCCAACAGTTTGTCATTACCTTGATATTCTTGAAGAAACATTTGTTATTAAACAACTTCTGCCGTATCATCATAATATAAAGAAACGCTTAGTAAAATCACCAAAGGTTTATATAAGAGATTCCGGTTTGCTGCATACGCTTTTAAGAAACAGAACTATGGATGATCTCCAATCTCACCCCTCTCTTGGAAATTCATGGGAAGGTTTTGTAATAGAGCAAATAATTAATATAATCCCTGAGAGTTGGGATACTTATTTCTACAGGACAAGCGCTGGCGCAGAGATTGATCTACTATTGTTTCCTGCCAATAAATTTCCTATAGCAGTTGAGATTAAATACTCTGCAAGCCCAAAGATTTCAAAAGGGTTTAGGAATGCTTATAATGATCTGGATTGTAGAAAAGGATATGTGATTTATCCCGGAGAATTCACATATCCTATTGCTAAAGATATTATTGCTTTATCAATTCAGGAAATTTTAAAGATATTGGAGTTATAAAAAGCGAAATTGGGAATTTATGAGGTCATGTTAAGAAATAAGGAAAGTTATCCTATTGATTTTACAGGCTATACGGATTTTGAGATATCTGTATTAGAAGAAACTCGAAAAATTCCATATGGAAAAACGAAAACTTATTCTGACATTGCAAAAGCAATCGGAAAGCCAAAAGCTGCCAGAGCAGTAGGCAATGCTCTTGGCAAGAATAGAACTCCAATATTAATTCCATGCCATAGGGTCATAAAATCAGATGGCAGTCTTGGAGGATTCAGCATGGGATTGGAATGGAAGAAGAAATTGCTGAAACTGGAAGGGATAAGATGAGAGTTCAGGTAAATCCAACGCGAATGGAGGTATTGAATCTTAGAAGAAGGCTTGCGCTTGCAAGGCGCGGACATAAGCTGCTTAAGGACAAACAGGATGAACTTATGCGCAGATTCATGATATTTCTGGAGCAGAACAAAGAGCTTCGTAAAAAAGTTGACGAGGAACTTAAAAAAATCTTTAATCTGTATTTGGGAGTATGTTCCCGGACAAATAGAGAATCATTGTACTCTGCTATAAAATATCCTCAAAAGGTGCCGGAATTTCTTTCATCAAAACTAACGGTTCTCAATATAAAAGCGCCGCACATTGAAATAAGCAAACAGGGAAATCCGTTTTCCTATGGATTCAAGGATTCGTCGCCGGATTTGGATATTACATTAAGCATGCTTGACACGCTTCTTCCTGAAATGCTGAAACTGGCGGAAACAGAAAAGCTCATACATTTGATAGCGGATGAGCTGAAGAAAACCAGAAGAAGAGTCAACGCACTGGAATATATCTTAATACCAAATCTGGAAGAAACAATAACCTACATTACAATGAAGCTCAGCGAACTTGAGCTTGCAAACATTGTAAGGCTAATGAAGATTAAGGATATTGCGCGGGCAAAATAATGAGAGTATGCGCGTTAGTTCCTAATGGTGGTTCCGGGGCAAGGATGAAAACCGTCCTTCCAAAACAATATCTTGAATTAGATAGCAAACCTGTTCTTATTCATACACTGAACGTACTTGATAAAGCTAAATGCATAAATGAAATCATCCTGATCTCAGATAAAAAATATATAGAAAAGTCGCGTTTACTGATTCAAAAACACAATATCAAAAAAGTTTCAGGAATTGTCTGCGGAGGCAAAACAAGACAGGAATCAGTTTGCAATGGACTTATGAGTATCAGAAATACGCCTGATATTATACTGATCCATGACGCTGTAAGGCCCTTTATTACACAGGAGCTTATTGACAAATCAATAAAAGCCGCTCATAAACATGGCGCTGCTGTAATAGGGCTTCCTTTGTTTGACACAATAAAACTGGTTAAAGATAATTGTATTGAAAGAACTGTTGACAGAACCAATTTATGGAGAGTTCAAACTCCTCAGGTATTTAAATACTGTCTTATAAAAACCGCATACCAAAAAGCTAATAAAAACAAGTTTTCGGGAACGGACGATGCTTCATTAGTGGAACAATTAAATCATCCTGTCAGGATAGTTCCAGGCTCTGAAATGAATATAAAAATTACAGACCAAAAACAATTCAAATTATTTGGAGGGGATTACAAATGCTGATTGGAATAGGTTA
>JAGMBN010000027.1 GCA_023129655.1 bacterium
CCTCGTTAAAAATGGAATGCGCTAAGAAAGTATCACGGGTGGAGCTTGTACAGAAAGTATTATTTGAAATAGAGAAGGTTTATTTATATCTGAAAAAGGGAGAAGGAAGTCTGCTGTTTGAGGAATGGAAAGAAATGTCTTCCATTCTTGGCAAACAAGTCAGAGCAATTTTGCAAAACGAGGTTGTAGAAGGTCAAGCGCTTGGAATAGACCCTGATGGAGCGTTGATTCTTAGATTAGATTCCGGTATATCCAGACGCATTACAGAGGGAACAATTGAGTATGCTCATTGCGATTGATATAGGAAACACAAGTATTAGTGCAGGCATATTTGCCAATGACTTGTTGGTATCTAAAATATGCATAGAAACAAAAACAAAGCAGAATATTGAATATTATTTCAAAAAGTTAAACAATTTTCTAATTGAATCAAATCTTAAGAAAAATGAAATAACAGGGTTTATAATATCTTCTGTTGTACCAGACATAACAAAATTATTCATAAGACTGTCTAAAGAACGCTTTAACATTGTTCCACTGGTAGTTGACTATAAGACAAAAACTGGTTTAAAGATAACATATGCTGCACCTTCTCAGGTTGGAAGTGATAGAATAGTCAATGCTGTAGCTGCATATAATCTGTATGGAGCTCCTGCAATAGTTGTTGATTGCGGAACAGCCACTACATTTGATCTGGTATCTAAAGAACGTGAATACTTGGGAGGAGTAATATGTCCGGGCATAGGAATGTCTCTGAATGCGCTTTACAGGGACACTGCCTTACTGCCAAAGGTAGAACTCTCAAAGCCCAAGTCAATTATTGGAAAGAACACTACACAGAGCATACAAATAGGAATTGTGTACGGATTTAGCTCAATGATAGACGGCATAGTAGAAAGATTAAAGAAAGAATTTTCAACAGCGCCAAAGATTATTGGTACAGGCGGCTGGTCATCGTTGATAAGTCAATATTCAAAAAGCATACAAAAAACAGATTTGGATCTTGCTTTACAGGGTCTCAGGCTGATTTTTGACATCTATGTGTCTACATGCTAAACTTCAACTTCCAAACACGAGGTGCGTTACCTCCTAAAATGAACAAGAGAGAGACAGAGCCTATTGGGACTCGCCCAAAAAGGAACTTGAGTTATTGAGACATAAAGCAAATCGCTCATTCAAGTAGACACAGGAGAAATTCTCTCTAATTTTCATGTGGATTTTTATCTGAGGCAATGATACAATTCCCTGTTAACTAAAATCTGTAGTACTATAAGGGGCTGTGGCGCAGTTGGGAGCGCGTCTGACTGGCAGTCAGAAGGTCAGGAGTTCAAGTCTCCTCAGCTCCACAAACTTATCGATAACTTTATTGGAGAATATATGGCAAAACAATTACATATCACTATAACAAGCAAACGAACAGAATTAACACCTAAACTTAGAGATTATATTCATCAAAAAACATCAAAATTAACAAAATACTTCTCTCATATATCTGACATACATATTATTATAAGTGAAGAGAAATATAGATATGTTGTAGAAATTAATGCGTTAACTAATGGAATGACGATGCCTGGCAGAGAAGAGCATTCAGATGTTCATACAGCATTTGATAAAGCACTCTCTAAAGTTGAAAACCAAATCAGAAGATACAAGGATAAAATTGTAACGCACACGTCCAAGCAAGAAAAAGACAGGAGTATTTCCTGATAAAAATGGATATAAGGTGAGACTAACTGATTTTATTAATAAAGATGCAGTTTGTATAGATTTGAAATCAAATGATAAAACAGCTGTGCTTTATGAGCTGGTTGATATTCTCCTGAAATCTGGAGGAATTAAAAATGGTAATAGTAATAAAGAAAAATTGTTTAACATTCTATGTGAGAGAGAAAAACTCGGCAGCACAGGAATTACTAATGGAGCGGCTATCCCACATGGAAAATCCGATATGGTAAAAAGAATAACCATTGCTATTGGTATTTCTCCTAATGGAGTTGATTTTGATTCTATTGACGGGGGAAAGACATGTATATTCGCTCTTTTAATTGCGCCTTCTAGCTCTGCAGCTCCTCATTTAAGAGCACTGGCCAGAATAGCCCGTCTTTTTAAAAATAAGATTTTCAGACATGTTTTGATAAATACTAAATCTCCAGAAGACGTAATAAAACTAATTGCAACAGAAGAAAAAAACTCTTTGAGAGACCAATGATGATACATGGAGTTTTACTGGATGTGCATGGATCTGGTGTGTTAATTACAGGTAAAAGCGGTGTGGGAAAAAGTGAAGCAGCACTTGATCTGATTACAAGAGGACATAGACTGGTTACAGATGACGTTGTTAATATTAAATTAGTCGCAAAGAAATTTCTGATGGGCTCCGGGTCTGAACTCACTAAGCATAAGATGGAGATCAGAGGTCTGGGCATTATAGACGTTTGCGCTATCTTTGGAATAGGAAGCATAAGAAATCGTAAGAGAGTAGAATTGGTGATAAAACTTGAACATTGGGACAACAGTAAGGAATATGAGAGATTGGGACTGGAAGAAAAAACGTGCCGTATATTGGAAATAGACATTCCAATGATAATTATTCCCGTAAGGTCAGGCCGTAATATTGCAACAATTATTGAAGTTGCCACAAAAAATCACAGATTAAAAAGAATGGGTACTTTTACAGCAAAAGAACTGGATGAAAAAATAATTAAGAAAGGAAAAGATATATGCGTAAGCCATTAATAGCTGGGAATTGGAAGATGAATAAAACTGTGAGCGAAGCAGTAGATTTTGTGAATAGATTAAAGTCACACATCCCCCTGAATCCCCCAGGGGACAGTTTTAGGGGGATGTCGGATGTTGAAGTGGTTATATGCCCTACGTTTGTTACTTTAAGTGAAGTTGGTAAAATACTGGAAGGAAGCAGTATAAAGTTAGGCGCTCAGAATATGTATATGCAGGAGAATGGCGCATATACAGGAGAGATATCGCCTCTAATGTTAAAGGAACTAGGCTGCAGGTATGTTATAATAGGTCATTCTGAGAGGAGAGAATACTTTAAGGAAGATAATAAATTAATTAATGCTAAGATAAAGCTGGCTTTAAAATACCAGCTGCGTCCAATTTTGTGCGTTGGCGAAACTCTCTCAGAATACCAAGACAATCAGACTATTGATGTTGTAAGAACAGAGATCAGAGAGGGTTTAGCTGGTATAGATGAGGAGCAAATGAGTCAGGTAGCTATTGCATATGAGCCGATTTGGGCTATTGGAACGGGGGAAACAGCTACTCCAAGTGATGCGAATAAAGTTCACAAGATAATAAGAAAGATTATATCAGATATGTTTGATGCTAAGACTGGCGAAAAAACGAGGATACAATATGGCGGCAGTGTAAAACCGGATAATATGAGCGCTTTAATGGAACAGCCTGACATAGACGGCGCTTTAGTAGGCGGAGCAAGTTTGTCCGCAGAATCATTTATAAGAATAGTTAATTATGATAAAAAAGACTGATATAAAAAGAACAGTTGTTATAGAGAATACGCTTGGTCTGCACGCAAGGCCTGCAGCTCTATTTGTTCAGCTTGCCAATAAATTTCAATCGGAGATTTTTGTAGGGAAAAAAGGGCAAAAAGTAAATGGGAAGAGCATCATGGGAGTAATGACTTTGGCTGCCGGCAAAGGGGAGAAAATAGCTATAACGGCAGATGGAAATGATGCTGAAGAAGCTGTAAATGCTTTAGAAAAATTACTTAAAGATAAATTTGGAGAGGAGTAAACTAGATTGTTGAATGGAATTCCTGTATCACCAGGCATAGTAATTGGCAAGGTTCTGTTATTGGACAGCAGAATGTCTGCTGTGCCCAAGTATAAGATTAAAAAAGATAGAATAGTAAAAGAAATAATCCGCTTTACAAAGGCGATTGGCAAAACTAAAAGAGAGCTTATAGAAATTCAGAGGAAATTTGTTGACAAGGTTGGAGAAACACACGCTGCTATCTTTGATGCGCATTTATTAATGCTGGAGGATTCATCATTAATAGAAGAAACTATAGAACAAATAAGAGATAAACAGTTTAACGTAGAGTTTGTATTTTTTACGGTTCTGGAGAAAGCAGCGAAGAGTTTTTCCGCTATTGAAGACGAATACATGAGGGAGCGCGCAGCTGATATAAACGATGTTGGCAGACGCGTTATCAAAAATCTTTTAGCCAAAAAGCATATAAATCTATCTAATTTAAGAGAAAAAGTTGTGCTTGTAAGCCATGATCTTTCTCCATCAGAGACTGCGCAAATGGATAAAAATAAAGTTATAGGATTTGCAACTGAGATGGGGGGAAGGACTTCGCACACAGCGATCATGGCAAGAACGCTGGAGATCCCTGCTGTTGTAGGCGTGGAAAACATTACTCAAAAGGTGTTTTCAGGGGATACTATTATTATAGATGGTGTTAAGGGAGCAGTAATTATAAATCCTTCTTCATCTGTTCTTGAGAAATACCTGAAAAAGCGGGCGGAGATTAAGTTATTAGAAAGAAAGCTCTCAAGGCTTAGATATGTGCGCGCAGATACACTTGATGGGCAGAAGATCCTGCTGGCGGCAAATATAGAATCGCAGGATGAAGTGCATTCAATCATAATGCATGGCGCAAACGGAATAGGGCTTTATAGAACAGAATTTCTCTACCTGGATAGAAATAGTATTCCAAGCGAAGAAGAACAGTTTAATGCTTACAAATTTGTTGCTCAAAAAATTAATCCGCAGAATGTCATTATAAGAACTCTTGATCTGGGAGGAGATAAGTTTATATCAGAGTTGGGAACACCAAAAGAAATGAGTTCATCATTAGGTTTGAGAGCTATTAGATTTTGTCTGAAACAGCCGGATATATTCAAGGCTCAGTTACGGGCTATTTTAAGAGCAAGTCATTACGGCAATGTGTCAATAATGTTCCCAATGATATCAGGATTGTCAGAGCTGAGAGAGGCAAAAATGTTTGTTGAGGCTGCGAAAAAGGAACTTGATGGAAAAAATCTTCTCTACGACAAGAACATTAAGATTGGAGCTATGATAGAAGTGCCTTCTGCTGCGCTAATAGCTGATATGCTGGCAAAAGAAGCAGATTTTTTTAGTATAGGAACTAATGACTTGATCCAGTATTCTTTTGCGGTAGACAGAGTTGACGAAAAGATATCCTATCTCTACAGGCCTAATCATCCGGCAGTTTATCGTTTAATTAAAATGATCGTGGATGCTGCGAATGAGGCTGATATTCCGGTTAGTATATGCGGAGAGATGGCAGGTACCCCTGCATCTGTATTGGCTTTATTGGGATTGGGATTATTCCGCTTCAGTATGGCTTCTGTAAGAATTCCCGAGATCAAAAAACTAATTCGTCATGTAAACACTAATGGCGCAAAAAAAATCGCTAAACATGTTCTTGAATTATCAACAGGTAAGGAGGCAAACAGGTATCTGAGATCCAAGATTAAAAAGATTATTTCAAGAGCTGAAATTGAAGTATATGGGTAACTACTAATGAGAGGAGAAGCTGTTATGAATGTTTTAGATGACTTAGAATCAATAAAGAAAATAGATATGTCGGGGATGTTTGATTTGATATTGAATTTTGATTCTCAATGCGAAGAAGCTGTTTCTGCTGCTCAGTCTTGTGATATTCCGGTAGATGAATATTCGCAGATTGAGAAAATTATAGTCATAGGTATGGGAGGCTCAGCAATTGGAGGGGATATCTTATCAAAGCTTCTTGTGAATGAGATAAAAGTTCCAGTATTTGTTAATCGCAATTATCATCTGCCCAATTTTGCAGATAAGAAAACTCTTATATTTGCCACAAGTTATTCAGGCAACACTGAAGAGACACTTTCGTCTTACAATGACGCAAGAGCGCGTGGTTGTAGAATAATTTGTGTAACAGGCGGTGGGGAATTAGCCAAGAATGCAGAATCAGACATGTTCTCACTCATAAAAATACCTGGTGGGCAGCCTCCGAGAAGCGCGTTAGGATACATGTTTCTCCCTGTCCTAATAGTTATGCAGAATCTAGGACTTACTACTATCAAGATGGAAGACATAACTGAAACTATGAGTATTTTAAAGAGGTTTAAAACTGTGTGGGGAAATGAATCCTCTGATTCAAACCTGGCAAAGAAACTTGCAAAGATATTATACAATAAGTTTCCTCTGATCTATTCTGTAGACGGCTGTCTTGGACCAGTAGCTCTAAGATGGAAAACACAGCTGAATGAGAACAGTAAAATTCTGGCATACAATAATGTTTTCCCTGAGCTGGATCATAATGAGATAGTTGGCTGGGAAGGATTGGATAACTTAACAAAGAATATGTCAGTCATAATACTCAGAGATAAGGATGATTTTGAAAGAAATTCAAAGCGTATTGCTATAACAAGTTCAATCATAAAAGACAAACCAAGCGAAATTACTGAAGTCTGGACACAGGGTAATTCCGTATTAGCCAGAATGTTTTCACTCATTTATCTTGGAGATTTTGTGAGTTTTTATCTGGCAATATTGTATGGAGTTGACCCAACACCTGTTGAGAGAATAGAAACATTAAAGAAGAAACTAGTGGAATAGCAAAGGGAGAAATTAGATGGCAACAAAGAATAACAACAAGTATTTATTTACATCTGAGTCTGTAACTGAAGGACACCCTGATAAGATGGCAGATCAGATATCCGACAGTATTTTAGATGTTATTATGGAAGAAGATCCAAATGGAAGAGTTGCATGTGAGACACTTGTTACTACAGGCATCGCATATATTGCAGGAGAGATTACAACTTCGTGTTATGTAGATATTCCTACAATTGCAAGAAAGACCATTAGAGAGATTGGCTATACTGATGCTTCTTATGGGTTTGATTACGAAACATGCGGCGTTCTTACTGCTATACAGGCTCAGTCTCCGGACATTGCTCTTGGCGTTGATCCGGGTGGCGCTGGAGACCAGGGTATGATGTTTGGGTACGCAACTGAGGAGACAAAGGAACTAATGCCTTTGCCGATAATGCTTGCGCATAAGCTTTGCAAGAGACTGGCTAAGATAAGAAAAGAAAAAGTTCTGGATTACTTAAGACCTGATGGAAAGTCCCAGGTAACAGCTGAATATGTAGATGGGAAACCATGCCGCATAGAAGCAATAGTAATATCAACGCAGCATGATGGCGATATTGATATGAACATCTTAAAGGACGATATAAAGGAACATGTGATAAAACCTGTTATTCCTTCTAATCTAATTGACAGCAAAACCAAGATTTTCATAAATCCAACAGGCAGATTTGAGATAGGTGGGCCACATGGAGATACTGGTTTGACAGGAAGAAAGATCATAGTTGATACATACGGCGGTGTAGGCAGCCATGGTGGAGGCTGCTTTTCCGGAAAGGACTGCACCAAAGTTGACCGCTCCGCATCCTATTTTGCTCGCTATCTTGCAAAGAATATAGTAGCAGCAGGTCTGACATCTGAATGCGAGATTCAGCTGGCATACGCAATTGGAGTGCCGGAACCAGTTTCAATTATGCTGAATACGTTCAATAAAGGCAAGATATCAAAAGACAAAATCAAGAAGCTTCTTATTGATAATTTTGATATGAGTCCAAAAGGAATAATTAATCATCTAAAACTTCGCAGGCCTATCTATAAAAAGACTGCCTGCTATGGTCATTTTGGCAGAGAAGAAGATACTTTTACATGGGAAAAAACAGATAAAGCAGATTTTCTTAGAAAGAAAGCTGGACTATAAGGATGAACTATAAGGAGAGTTATTTTGAAATATGATATAAAAGATATCAAGCTGGCTAAAGAGGGTAAATTGCGTATACAATGGGCAGAAAGGAATATGCCTGTTCTTAGATCAATTCAGGAGCGCTTTAAGAAAGAAAAACCTCTGAAGGGAATTAGGTTAGGAGCGTGTCTGCATGTTACAACAGAGACGGCTAATTTGGCGATAGCTCTAAAAGCCGGCGGCGCAGAAGTAATGCTTTGCGCTTCAAATCCTCTGAGCACTCAGGATGATGTTGCTTCTTCTCTCGTAAGAGATTATGAAATATCCGTTTTTGCTATTTGCGCAGAGGACAACAAAACATATTATCAGCACATTAACAGTGTATTGGACGCAAAACCTAATATTACAATGGACGACGGCGCAGATCTAGTTTCTACAATTCACAATAAGAAAAGAGAACTTATAAAAGATATACTCGGCGGAACAGAGGAGACAACAACAGGTGTTATCAGGCTGAGAAGTCTGGAAAAACAGAAAAAACTTGCGTTTCCGATCATAGCTGTTAATGACGCTGACACAAAACATTTCTTTGACAACAGATATGGAACCGGACAAAGCACAATTGACGGCATTATCAGAGCAACGAACATGTTGTTTGCCGGTTCCACAGTTGTGGTATCCGGATATGGCTGGTGTGGACGGGGTTTTGCAAGCAGGGCTAAAGGCATGGGCGCAAACGTTATTATAACAGAAGTGGATCCTTTGCGCGCATTGGAAGCAGTCATGGATGGATTTTCTGTTATGCCTATGGAGAAAGCTTCCTATATCGGCGATGCCTTTGTAACTTTAACAGGAGATATACACGTTTTAGCAGCTAAGCATTTTAAGAATATGAAGGATGGCGCTATCATTGCAAATTCAGGACATTTTGACGTAGAAATTGATGTACCGGCTCTTGAAAAAATGAGTAAAAGCAAACGAAGAGTAAGGGAATTTGTTGATGAATATACTATGCAGAACGGCAGGAGAATATGTCTTTTGGGAGAAGGTCGCCTGATTAATCTCGCATCTGCTGAGGGACATCCTGCAATGGTAATGGATATGAGTTTTGCCAATCAATCCTTATCAGCTGAATATATTGCAAAGAATTACAAAAAACTGGAGAAGAAAGTATATAAAGTTCCTCAAGACATAGATGAAAGAATCTCTCAACTCAAACTCAATTCCATGGGTATCAAAATAGATACCTTAACCTCCGAGCAAAAAAAATACCTCAGTTCATGGGAAATTGGAACATAATTTAATGAATACAAAACTAACATTAAGACTAAAACCGATTACTTCTAAATTGTATGGTTCCTTAAAGGGGGCTGTTCTTTCGAAAAATGATTATAAAAAGCATATTGAACAAAAGTTAGTATATACCGCGAGAATTACTGAATGCTATGCGATACAAACGTATAATTTCTTGACAAAATATACGATATAAGCATATAATGTAAACCATGGAAGAGTTACTCTATCAATACAACCCTTGGTGGGAAGAAGATTATAATCTCACGGGAGTTCAGGAAAGAGAATATTATCTAAAGCAGTTAAGATTACATATTGAAAATAAATCAATATTATTCTTAACGGGTCTGCGCAGAGTCGGTAAAACAACGCTTATTAAATTGTTAATAAAGGAATTAATTGATAAGAAGGTAGATGTAAAGAAAATACTTTACGTAAGCTTAGATGATTATATTTTGAGAAAAAACAACATAATTGAAATTGTTGAAGAATACAGGAAAATATTAAAGATTGGTCAAAAAGAAAAAGTTTATTTATTTTTTGATGAAGTAACGTATAAGAATAGTTATCAGCAACAGTTAAAAAATTTATATGACCATAATAATGTAAAAATTATTGCCACTTCTTCTTCAAGTTCTTTATTGAAGGATAAGAAGGCTTATTTAACCGGACGCGCAATCATAATAGAAGTAAAGCCTCTGGATTTTGAAGAATATTTATCATTTAAGGGCATATCAGTAAAAAGAAAAGAGAATTATCTTTTGGAATCATATTTCAAAGACTATATTCGCGAAGGTGGGATGCCTGAGAATGTAATCAATCCAAACCGGGAATATTTAATGAATCTGATAGATGACATAATCCAGAAGGATATTACAGCATATCACGGATTAAAGAATCATCAGATCGCGCGAGATTATTTTACTTTATTAATGGAAAGAAGCGGAAAGCAATTAAGTATAAATAAAATAGGCAACATATTAAAAATATCCCCTGATACATCAAGAAGATATTTAAATTATTTTAAAGAAACATATTTAGTGCAGTTATTGCCAAGATGGGGCAAAACAAACGAGACACTATTGTCAGCAAAAAAAATCTATGCGTCTGATCTGGGAATTAAATATCTATTTGTCGGAGACAGAGATATAGGCAGTTATTTTGAGAATTATATATATCTAAAGTTAAAAAACAGAAAAGATTTGTATTATCTTTATGAAAATGGAACTGAAATAGATTTTATTACTTCAGATATGATATTGATTGAATCAAAATATAATTCCCAGATGAATGCGAAACAAGAAAAATTGTATAAAGAATTTTCAGCTAAAAGAAAAATAGTAATTGATAGTGTAAAAATGCTTGAGAAATTAGAAGAATTATAGGAGGGAAAGCAAAATGTATAAAAAATTAACCAATGCCACTATTAAAGAGATTAAAAATATTTCCTGGCTCAAACTTCATTCCATGGGTATTAAAATAGACATCTTAACCTCCGAACAGAAAAAATACCTCAACTCATGGGAAATTGGAACGTAATTTAATTATAATCAACAACCCTGCATGGACAGGTTGAGACCTGTCCATGTATGTAAAAACAAATCATCAATTCACAAAACAAATCAAAAAAAGTTGGAACAAAATAAACATTGCAAATCAGTCATTCCTTTGATACATTTACATTGTAAATAGTTTTTTAGGAGGTATTAAATTGGACATAACTCTTTTTGGAGAGATGAATCCTTGGAAAAAGAACGCATCATTTTTGCCCAGAGGACTTGTTTCGCGGAAGATATCCGGAATGATATTAGAACAAATAGACAAATCTCTTATTGCCGTTCTGCTTGGACCGCGGCGATCAGGAAAATCAACTCTGCTCTGGCAAATCATAGACCATCTGATAAATAGGGAAGGAGTAAATCCTCAGCAGATCAACTATTTCTCTTTTGATGATATTGATATGAGGGCGGATTTTAAAAGCTATCGGACTTTTGATGAAGTTTTTCAGTTGGTTTGTGGTCAAAGGCTGTCGCAGTTAAAAGAGAAAACCTACTTTTTTATTGATGAAGTGCAGAAGGTGCCGGAATTCTTTGAGGTTCTGAAGATAGCTTATGATCAGCTCGGGAGAAATATAAAATTCGTAATCTCGGGTTCTGCAAGTTTGGAGATAGCCAGTAGAGTAAGCGAGGCTCTGGCAGGGAGGGTTGATTATTACCGTATTCACCCTTTTCAACTGGCAGAGTTAAGAAATCAGGACAGCGATTCAATAGTGCTTGATATCATAAAAAACAAAATAGATAAAAAGGACTTGAATATTGTTCAGTCCCAACTTCTCGGTAATTACTCAGATTATATTTCAAATATGAATCAGGCGCTGATCTATGGCCTTCTGCCTGAGGTGGTGCTTTGTAAGAAAGAAGAAGACAAAAAGCACTATCTTAGAAATTATCGTATTAGTTATCTGGATAAAGACATAAGAACTCTGGAGCAGATAGGTAATCTGGATGAGTACGTTAGAGTCATGGACAGTCTTATTCTAAATATGAGTGGGATTTTGAATTTGGCTGAATTATCCAGACAGCTTGGAGCAGCAGTTAATACAGTTAAGAAATATACCAGTGTTTTACAGGGGACATTTGTGCTGGAAAGGTTAAATTGTTACCAAAAAAATTTAAAGCGCAGAATAATCAAATCTCCTAAACTCGTTCTGTTTGACAACGGTCTTTATTCTCTATCCAGCAACATATATTCGTTAAAGCAACTTGAGAATACGGGAATGGTGGGAAGGTTGTTTGAAAACCTGGTAATAAATGAAATATTTAAGCACATTGATGCTCAAGACAGTCGGATAGAGGCTTATTATTGGAGAGCCTCATCCGGAATAGAAGTGGATCTAATTCTGGAAAACGGCAGAGAACTTTCAGCGGTGGAAATAAAATATAAAAAGAACGTGGATAAAAAGGATATTGCACACTTAAAAAAATTTGCTGCTGATTATCCTAAAGTTATAAAACATTTATTTCTCATATATAACGGAACATACAGGTTAGTGGATGATGTAATATGTCTTCCTTTATGGATGGTTTAACACTCTCCACGACCGAGAATTACTGAACGCCATGAATTATAAAGGCTGAGAAAAAATCTACACCTCCCAGCACACACTTTTAAAATTGCAATTCTCGCATTTTGTTTTATCGTATTCTGCTAATTTCTCAAATTCAAGATTGTGAATTTGTTTCCATACGTCAATAATTAGTTTCTTCATATCTTCCACCATTTTATCAGTTATTGTAAGCTCAAGTGTTTT
>JAGMBN010000028.1 GCA_023129655.1 bacterium
GAAAAGGCAATATAATGCATTCTAAAGGTGATCCTGCATTGGCTAAAGCTGAACTGGGTTTTGAAGCAGAAATTGATCTGGATGAAGGGATAAAAAGAACAATTGAGTGGAGCATGAAAAATAAGGCACAAAGTGACAAAGGCACATAGGCACAAAGTAAAAAAAATGTGTTTTCGATTACTTAAAAACTCTGTGCCTCTGTGCCTTTGTGCCTTTGTTCTCCTTTCCTCGCTTTCCATTCAAGCTGCTGAAAACAATGAAATACAGAAAATAACAACAATAACCAGCGACAGAATGGAAATGGATTGGAGCAAGAATATCGCTATTTTCATAGGAAATGCGTTACTTATTGACGAGGACGGCAGGGTAGAAGCAGATAGAATGGAGGTTTTTTTAGTTGCTTCGGACGAAGATGAGAATAAAGAGGATGTTGAAAAAGTTATTGCCACAGGGAATGTCAAAATTACAACTCCTGAGAGAAGGACAAAATCCGGCAGAGCAATATTTCATAAAAAAGATGACATTCTCATACTTTATGATAATCCTGAAGTGTGGCAAAAAGGAACCTGTTTTACAGGAGGAAGAATTACATTTGATCTAAAAAAAGACACTATGGTTATAGATAAAGACGTTCAGGGTTCTATTGAATCTTCTAAGGAGAAAAATGCAGATATTACAGACGAAAAATCTCATTAAGGAATATTCTCACAAGAGAGTTGTAGATAATCTAAGTATTCAGGTTCGCACAGGAGAAATTGTTGGATTGCTTGGACCAAACGGAGCGGGAAAAACAACTACTTTTTACATGATCGCAGGTCTTATAAAACCGGACGGAGGCAAGATTCTTTTTAGTGATGAAGATATAACATCCTGTCCTATGTCAGAACGCGCAAGAAAAGGGCTGGGATACCTATCTCAGGAGCCTTCAATTTTCAGAAAACTTACTGTTAGGAATAACATTTTCGCAATACTGGAAACACTTCCTTTAACAAAAAATGAACGTGAAGAAAGATTGCTTGAACTGCTTAATGAGCTTAATATTGCTCATCTCAAAAATCGCAAGGCTTATACACTCTCAGGAGGAGAAAAGAGGAGAGTGGAAATAGCAAGGGCTTTGGTAACTCGTCCATCCATTCTTCTGCTTGACGAACCTTTTACAGGAATAGATCCAATAGCTGTGGTTGATATACAGGGAATCCTAAATGATCTAAAGAAAAAAGGCTATGGTGTACTTATTACAGATCACAGTGTCAGAGAAACGTTAAAGATTACAGATCATGCTTACATTATTCATGACGGTCAAATCCTCACCGCAGGAACCCCTAAAGAAATACTATCACACAAAGGCGCCCGCAAATCATACTTTGGAGAAGATTTTTCACTTTAGAATATTCTTTTTCCAAAAATCCACAAAAAACACTTGACAACTATTTTGGGTTATGTTTTAATTAGTTACTAAACTAATTTAGTAAACGCATTAAAAAATGAAAACAAAAAGAGTTCTTCAGAAAGACGTAGCAAAGGTCGCAGAGGTTTCCAGAACTGCTGTTTCTTTAGTGCTCAATGATCAGGCTAATACTGGAATTTCCGCTGAAACCCGCCAGAGGATTTTGGCAGCCAGCCATAAACTATCTTATAAGATGCCTGTTATACCTCAGGAATCGCGGACTGGAGTCATTGGGATAGTACCTAGTAGATATATTCCCGATTTCTTCATTGATCCATACTATTTGAAAATCTATGAAGCATTCAACGATGAATTAAAAAAGGAAGGTTATCTATCCAGCTTTATCCCCATGGAAGAAAAGTTTGGACGGAACTGCTCTATTCCTGAAAGCATCTATAAAAGAAAGCTGGATGGCATAGCTGTAATGGGTACAATTTCCGAAGAGTTCATAAAAAAACTCAGCGCGCTTAAACTCAAAATAGTTCTGGTAAGTTTTTCATGCAGGGAACTTGACTCAGCATGGTTTGATAATCTCACGGTTGTCAGCAAAATTCTTGATTATCTTTTTTCTCTCGGACATCGCAGAATTGCCTTGATCACGCCTGAATCAAAAGGAGTTAATTTCGCTTTAAAGGAAAAGGCTTTTTCTTCCTTTAGAAAATCCAGAAATCTTTCTTCTCATTCCAATCCTGTTTTTAGAATTGATTTCAATACCGAAAAAAGTGCTTATGAGAAGATTAAGTCTTCAATTTCGCAAATTAGAAAGATAGGTATTACAGCTATTTTGGGAGCGGATGACCTTCTGTCATTTGGAGCGATTAAAGCGCTGACTGAATCAGGTTTTAGAGTACCCCATGATATAAGTGTAGCAGGCATAGATGATATTGATGAAGCAAAACTATTTCAAATACCTTTAACTACAATGCAAATTCCAAAAAAGGAAATGGGTAAACTTGCGGCTGAAATTTTAATTGATAAAATTGAGAACGAGAACATTCCATGCCGGAAAATATCACTTTCATCCAAACTGATTATCAGAAAATCAACCTGTCCCGTAAATAAAAAACCAACAAGGAAAGGAAACTGAGTTATGAAAGCAGGAAAGCTGTATGAACAAGCAAGAGAAATTTCAGTAATAGAAGACGCAGATGTAGTAGTGATCGGAGGCGGTCCCGGCGGATTGCCTGCTGCGGTTGCGGCTGCGCGTCAAGGGGCAAAAACCGTGCTTATTGAAAGATACGGCGTGCTTGGGGGGCTGGCTACAACAGGTCTTATGGGTCCGTTGTATGGATATGCTCCGGTTGGAAATGCTCTGTATCACGCAGACAGAAACAAGTTAGAGAAAAATGCCTCACTACTGGGTGGTATTCCGATGGAACTGGTTCGGAGGCTGCAGAAAATTGACGGGGCTTTTCAGGATGATAAAATATCATGGGAGTCTGTTCAGTTTGACCCGGAGCTGTTTAAATTTGTCTGCGATGATATTGTTACAGAATCAGGCGCTATTCTTTTTCTGCATGCATGGACAGTAGACACTATCGTGAACAACAACAGGATTGAAGCAGTTGTTATTGAAAGCAAGTCAGGCAGGCAAGCTATTAAGGGAAAAGTGTTCATTGATGGTACGGGTGATGGAGACGTTGCATGGTATAGCGATTGTTCATATAAAAAAGGACGTCTCGGCGATGGAATAACTCTAAGTATGGGTTCCAGGTTCAGGATAGGCGGACTGAGAAAAAGAACGCCTGAAGAATTGAAAGAATGCGAAGAGATTACTCGTGAAGGAATACGAAAAGGCGAACTTGCCTGTATGAACGAAAGTGACTTTACTGATAATGGATCTTCTCTCCGCGACACAGACAGTTGTCCTGATATCACACGCTCAAAAGGAGACGGCACCAGCATGCTGGATCTCACTCGTTGTGAACTTGATATTAGAAAACAGACACTGAATATTGTGGAATTCATGAAGAAAAACGCGCCAGGTTTTGAAAACAGCTATCTTATTGACAGCCCCGCGCAGGTCGGCGTTCGGGAAACTAGGCAGATATCAGGTGAATATTTTCTGACAACCGAAGATGTTACCAATGTCAGAAAATTTCCTGATACAACAGTGGCGCGCGGATGTTGGTTTCTTGATATGCATTGCTGTATGGGTTATCATCATCCCGGCCCGTTTGAAGATGCGATCTGTTCAATCAACTGCAAAGTTGACAAGCCATGTATACTGCATACGGATAAGTATAAGCATCTAGCCCTTAAATCTTCATATTTACCTGAAGGCGAGTATTATGATATCCCTTATGGATGCCTGGTCGCGAAAGATGTTGATAATCTGCTGATTTCAGGCCGTTGTATTTCAGCTTCTCATGAAGCTATGTCTTCCATACGAGTAATAGCCACGTGTTTTGCCATTGGTGAAGCAGCGGGAATAGCAGGCGCGTTAAGTATCAATCAAAAATCTGATCTTAAGAATTTAAATGTTAAGAAACTACATGATGAACTTCGCAAAGCAGGAGTACCGTTATAAGGGAAGGAACATGAGCAAATTAAAAATAGGTATTATTGGCTGTGGCAGCAGAATACGTGGTGTGATTAAAAATTTTAATATGTACGGTGATGAATATGAAATTACCGGAATAGTTGATCCGCGTGGAGAAAAAATAAAAAAGGATAATCCTGAATTACTTAAAAATGCTGTTATATATTCAGACACAGAACATATGATGGAAAAGGCAAAACTTAATGGTGTTATGATTGGAACCCATTGCAATCTTCATACAGAGATGGCTTGTAGAGTTACCAAATATAACATTCCGATATTTTTAGAAAAGCCGGTTGCTATAAGTTTTGACCAGATTAAGATGCTACAGAAGGCATTTAGAACTTTTTCTGCTCCTGTTGTTATTTCTTTTCCATTGCGTCTAAGCCCTATACTTCAAACTGTAAAAGGAATTGTTGATTCAGGAAAAATTGGCAGTATTGAACATATCGTAGCTTTTAATGATGTACCGTATGGCTTGGGATATTATAGTAAATGGTATCGCAGCTACAATGAGACTGGAGGGTTGTTTTTGCAAAAAGCTACGCATGACTTAGATTATATATATTATTTGTTAGGCCAAAAGCCTAAAATAATTTGCGCTATGAATTCCAGAAGAATTTATGGCGGAAACAAATCAGGGGATTTAAAATGCATAAACTGCGATGAACAGATTTCATGTCAAGAAAGTCCATTTAATGAGTTTTATAAGAAATTTAAAGGTTCAAAAGTTGAAAATGATAAAAACAGATTATGTGTGTTCAGCAAGGCAGTTGAAATTGAAGATGTAGGAAATTGTATTATTGAATATGAAAATGGAGTTCAGGCAAGCTATACACAGAATTTTTTCGCCAGAAATGATGCTGCTAGAAGGGGAGCGCGGCTTTATGGACATAAAGGAACCATTGAATTTGACTGGTATCAAAATCAGATTAAAATTTATAATCATATTATGCCAACAGTGGAAGTTATTAATTTTACTGGAAACATGTCGCATTTTGGTGGGGACAGAGAGTTTATCTATGATTTTCTGATGGCTATGAAAGAAAATAAGTCCTCACGTACCACACTTAATGACGGTATCATAAGCGCTTTAACCTGTCTTTATGCAAGAGAATCTGCCCGAAATAAAGTTTTTTACAACAACATAAATAATTGGGAAGAAGTGTGAAATGAGCAGCTCTATGAGAGGTGGTAGAGAGCTTGAAAAGATCAACGTTAACGTAAATGGAGGAATCATATTGTGTCTACTCGACTTAAAGTGTCGTTTATTGGCGCGAGAAGTGCCGTATTTACAAAAAATCTAGTTTTTGACCTTCTTTCTTATATGGAGTTGAGCAGTGCATGGGAGATATTGTCGGCCCAGGTGGTGTATTTAGAGGGATAAGAACCATACCTGTACTGCTGGATATCTGTCGTGAAATGAAAGAGCTTTGTCCTGACGCGTATCTGTTCAATTACGTAAACCCTATGGCAATAAACACTCGGGCTCTCTATGAAATTGCGGACGTTAAGGTTGTAGGCATTTGCCATAGTGTTGTTGGAACAACAAAACAGCTTGCCGGATATCTGAATATTCCTTTTAATGAAATCACATATTTTGTTGCCGGTATAAATCATATGGCGTGGTATTTGAAGCTTGAACACAACGGAAAAGACCTTTATCCTGAGTTATTTAAGCAGGCGAAAAAAGCGGACATATACAACAAGGACATGGTCCGTTTTGATATTATGAAGAACTTTGGTTACTTTGTGACAGAATCAAGTTGCCACTTTTCGGAATATGTTCTATATTTCAGGAAAGATAAAAAAATTATTAAGCAATACAAAATTCCGACAAAATTAGGTTATCAGTGGGTAATAAAGGGTTGGGGGAAACAAAAACAATATGTCAAGGATGTGATTAGCGGCAAAGAGAAAGTGACCCAGGGATATTCGGGAGAATATGCCGCTGATATTATTCACTCGCTTGAGAGCGGACAACCGCGAAGTATAAATCTGAATGTCAAGAACAACAATTTCATTACCAACCTTCCAAATGACGCATGCGTTGAAATCCCTTGTCTGGTTGATGGCTCAGGAATACATCCAGTTCATATCGGCGATCTTCCTCCACAGCTTGCCGCTCTTGACAGGATAAATATAAATGTCCATGAACTTGCGTCAAAAGGCGCTTTAAGTTTTGATAGGGAAGTGATTTTCCAGGCAATCGCCCTTGATCCGAACACCAGCTCTGTCCTGTCATTGCCAAGAATCAGGGAAATGGTTGATGAGATGTTTGAAGTTGAGAAGAAATATCTGAGAGATGAGTTTTATGATTAAGACATTGGTAAAGCGCAAGGTAATATTCTAAAGTAATTTTTCGAATTCATCCTCTATCTTTAATATTTTAACCCATTTTTCAATGTAATTTAAATCAAGGTTTTCGTTATTTAATTTATATATACTCTCAGAATCTTTAATTTGTCTTTCTGAACCACCAGCAGATTTACTCCAAAGAAGTTTTGATATAATAAGATCTTCGGGACTTATGACGAAAATCTCTTTGTTTTGAAAGTTGATCTTAATTTTATTCTTGAACTTTTCTATTTCATAACTATCTTCTTCCAGTGGGATGAGATCAACTTTAAAACCAGTTTTATTGAGTATTATATTGAACATGCTCTTACATAAAATAGACTTTTCTGCTTCTTCAATATCAACATAAGCATCATTTTTAATGAGCTTCAAAAAAGGCATGATTTGCTTACTATGAATTTGAATTAGAATGTCAATATCCATTGTTGTCCTAATATGACCCCAAAATCCAACAGCGGAACCGCCGGTAATCATATAAGGGATATTTACTGACTCTAATTTATCGCAAATCCATTCTAGCGTTTCAATGAATATATTTTTCTCATTTTTGACTTCAGGCACTGCTCTAATTCCTTATTGTTAATATTTTGATTTTTATATCTAAGTCCTGCTTTCATGGCTTCAAATTGATCGCTAATTAATTGAATCATTAAGGAAAACCTATCAGAAGGAGCTTTTTTCTTAAGTAAATCTAATTGTTGTATTTCGGAATGAGTCAAGTACATTACGAATATTCTCCCATTCACTGTTGCTATACGCTGACAAATTGAATTATAATTTATCTATACTAGCTTGTAAAGCACACTTTTTGGAGAAGATTTTTCACTTTAGCTTATATATCTCATTATTCCAACCATCCTGTATATTCAGCCAGTAGCCTGCAATAATAAACAAAATTTTGCCATGAAATATCATGAGGTACTCCATGATCACAACTAGGTATATACCCACCGTCCTTGAATAGTGGCGGAATAATGCGTTCAAGCTCCTTCTTAATAGTATCTCCGCCTTTTGCAATAGCACGTTTATCAACACCGCCTTTGAACGCCATCTGTTTTGCAAATTTCCTGCGATAGCTGACAATATCGTTATGTGCAGCAACCTCCATAGGATCACAGCAATTAATACCCGCTTCAATCCAGATAGGGATTAGTTCTCCAACATATCCATCGGAATCCATATCAACAATTGGACATCCACTTTGCTTTATCAGAGGAATCCATTTCTGATAAACAGGAAGCAGAAACCTGCGTGTCATTTCAGGGGAAATCATACTGTGCGCTTTGTATGCCATATCCTCAGACATCCAGACAAAATCAAGTTTAACCTTATCAAGAATTGGCTCCATAGTTCTGACAACAAAATCTGCCCAGAAATTAATCATATCCATAACGAACTCTGGATCCTCTATCATGAGAATACACAGAGGCTCAAATCCATACCATTCTCTCAACTGCCAGAATGGACCTGGAAAGGAAATGCCGACAGGGTAGTCTCTGTCTCCTAATTTCTTACACCGTTCGTTGAAATCATCTGGAAACCTACTTGTTGTTTGCGAATTATACCTCTTTTTCATATCCTCCCAGCTTTTGCGGTCCTCAACCGGGAACTTAAGCCATCTGCGGGTAACAAAATCCCTGGCACTGCGAATATACGTATAATCATATTTGTCTGATATCTCAGTGATATTTCCCATCCAGTCCTGGACAATGTAATGACCGTCTTTATGTTCAATTACTTTTTCTTTAAAAGCAGGAATCATCTTAAAAGAAACACCAACATCCGCACGCAGCTTATTCTGGGAAGTATCTAACTTTATGCCAACCTTTTCTTTCACAGCATCCAGATAATTTTTGTTTTCAGCAAGTCCCTCTTTATGCCAACGCTTCAGTGTAGATTCGCGTGGTTCACCTGGGGTAAAAGGAATTCTATCTACATCCTTAAAAAGCAGTATATTTAGATATCTTTCACGTTCTGTCATTGTTTTCATCTTTTTCTCCCACACAACAAATATATCATTTTATCCCTCTTTATTTATAACTTGACATAATCCAAAATTTAGTCTAAGTTATTGTATAACTCAAAGTAACAGGGAATTTCAATGGATAAACTAACCAAAAATATGGATGTTTTGTCCATGCAAAAAACCCAAACATTTAGGTCTGAAAAGTTCAGGACACCATCCAGCACTGAAAAAAAACTGCAGTTATGGATAGACAGAATTGGTTCTGCCAGCGAATATTCTATAAACAAACCCATGCGTGTTCTCGGGCTTTATGCTGTCCTGCACGTTGAACTGGGAAGAGGCTACTTAATTTCTCCTTTAACAGGAAGAATCGAGCTGAAAACAGGAGACAGCTTTTTTCTTTTCCCCAATGTTTCTCATACTTACGGCAGCATAAAGAACAAGTGGGCAACATGCTGGATAGTATTTGATGGACCTTTATGTAAGACATACGAGAATCTAGGTTATATGAATCCCAAAAATCCTGTAATTTACGACCAGGAATGTATTGTCCATCAAACTTTTAAGAAAATGCAAGTACTTATGGAAAGAGATGATACATCCAGCTGTCTTGAACGAAGTACAAATATGACTGCATTGATCCTGGAGCTTTACAAACGCAGGAAGTTTATGCATGCACAGCATAGGCATAAGAATCTTATTTTACAAGTTACACAGTACCTTGCAGAACACTGTCATAAGAACATAAGACCACCCGATGTGGCAGAAAGATTTGCAGTCAGTTACACACACTTGAGACGTCTTTTTAGAAGAGATACTGGATTTTCTATTAAGGAATTTATAACATACAAAAGGACATCAAAAGCTAAGGCCCTGATTCTGGAGAAAAAGCTACCACTAAAACAAATTGCTCAGCAAACAGGATATAATGATGTATTCCTCTTTATGCGTACTTTTAAAAAGATAGCAGGCATCTCGCCTGGAAAGTTCGAGAAAAACCACACAATGTAAAATAGATCAAACCTATAAAGCCTAATAGAATTACTCCTTAAAATCGCTGTTTTAAAGGCAAAAACACACAATAAGACATACCAAAACACCTCTTCAAGGCAAATCTAGTTAAAAACACCCCCTACGTAAAAATTCGAAACCCTAAATCCCAAATTCTAAACAAATTCAAAATTCCAAATCTAAATGTTCTAAAATTAACATGGAAAAGGACGAATATACAGATTTGCCCCTACAATATGGGAATCGAGATAAATTTGACATTTTGTTATTTCAAATTAGTATATTCTTGCTGGAAAAAGACAGAGAGAGAGATTTTAATTATAGGTTAGCAAGATAGTTCTCAGTATCTAACATATTGGAATTAGGCATGTTATGTATTTTGAGTTAAAATATTATCTTATGTTGTTATCTTGCAATGCAAATAGGATGTTTTCTCCTTGAATATTTTTCTGTTAGTTTACATAAGATATCTTATGCGACGTTCATTCATGCTCTAAAATTACCATAACCTTAAAATCCTGTCAAGTCTTTTTTCTATTTTTTTTACTCTCTTTGTAAAATAACTTTTTCTTTACAAGTTAGGACTTTATACCCCTCATAATTTAAAAAAGGCTCTGTATTGAGGGCTACTGTAAAGTATAAAAACCTGTAACTTCATATAAGCCAAAGTATTAAGAATAAAAATGGATATGCTAATTTTGTCAGGGCAGATTATTCAAATCGGCAAGCTGTGATAGCAAATAAGAAATAAAGGCGAGATTTTAACTATTTTTAGAAAAGCTTATTAAATCTTCTAATTTTTTGTATGCAGCAAGGCTATCTATTTTTTGTTCGGCAAGCTTAATTCCATCTTTAATGTCTTTTGCTTTCCCACCAACATACAACCCTGCAGCTGCGTTTAATAAGACAATATCTCTCTTGGGTCCTTTGTCTTTCCCTCTCAAAATATCCACCAAAATTTTTGCATTCTCTGAAGGTGTCCCACCTAATAGATCTTTTGGATTGGCTCGTTTAAGTTCAAATTCTTCCGGTTCTAAAAAATAATTATCAATATGTCCATCTGCTTTCAATTCAGAAACCTTTGTTTTCCCAACTGTAGAAAGTTCATCCATACCTTTTTCATCCATGCCGTTAAATCCATGGACTACTATAGCTCTCTTTACTTGTAAATATTTCAAAACTTCTGCAATTTTTTCAGTTAATTCCGGCTTATTCACACCTAATACTTGACTATATTCAGTTTTTGTGTTTTCTAAACTAAAAGTGGGATTGGCAAGCGGCCCTAGCACATTAAATATAGTCGGGAAAGGAAGTTTTTTACGAATTTTTTGAACATTTTTAAATGCTTTATGAAAATTAGGAGCAAAAATAAAACCAATTCCTATTTTCGATATACATTCTGCAACTTCTTGAGGTTTTAAATTAATATTTACGCCTAATTCTTCTAAAACATCAGCACTTCCACATTTAGAAGTAATAGCTTTATTGCCGTGTTTTGCGATAATAATACCAGCAGCTGCAAGAATGAACATAATAGTTGTGGATACATTAAAAGTTTCGAGCGTCCCTCCCCCTGTTCCACAGGTATCCACAAGAGCAGTCCTGGCTTTTATACCTTTTAACTCCATTGGCTCTGCCAATTTTCTTAATGTATATGCAAATGATGCAAGTTCCTCAGCCGTTGGTTCTTTCATTGCCATCGCGGTCAAAAACTCACCTTGCTGATATTCTGACACCTTATCAGACATCAGAATACGCATTGCTATAGAAGCTTCCTCTGGAGACAGATTTTTTTTTCGAACGATTTTTTCAATATAAGAATCAAAAGATTCACTTTCGTCAAACTCTTGCCCCGAACCAGAGCCCTGAACCGAATTTATTCTGGTTCGTGGCTTATGTAATTTATCGCTAAATCTCATTGGCATAATAACCCCACCTTCGTAATTGGTCTTACTGAATCCAACTCAAACGCCTTATGAAGGACTCGTGCGGCTTTTTTGCCTTCTTTCTTATCTACTAAACATGAGATCTTTATTTCGGATGTGCTTATTGTTCTGATATTTATTTTATTTTCACCAAGCGCTTGAAACATCTTTGCAGCAACACCTGCGTTAGTTCTCATACCAATACCTACTATTGAAAGCTTGGCTATATTTTC
>JAGMBN010000029.1 GCA_023129655.1 bacterium
GCTGTTCCTCATAATCTTCACGAAAGGATGTACATTGATATTATTAAGGCAGGAAAGCATTTACTCGGAGAAAAGCCATTTGGTATTGACAAAAGGGCCAATGACAATATTTTAAAAGCTGTACAAGAAAATCCTGACATAATTGTCCGGGGCAACTCCCAATTCCCCTATTTCCCGGGCGCTCAGAAGATAATTAAGTGGATACAGGAGAAAAGATACGGCAGGCTTATAGAGGTCAGAAGCGGTTTCCACCATTCCAGCGACATGGATCTTGATAAACCGGTCAATTGGAAGCGGATGATAGAAATTAATGGAGAATATGGATGCATGGGCGATCTGGGAATGCACGTCCAGCATATTCCTTTTCGTATGGGATGGACACCAAAAACAGTGTATGCCGATTTATTAAATATAGCTGAAACCAGACCAGATGGAAAAGGTGGCTTTGCCGCCTGTCAAACATGGGATAATGCTGTGCTTACCTGCAGATGTGCTGATCCTGATCACGGAAAAGATTTTACACTTATCTTTGAAACCAAGCGTATGGCTCCCGGCGCAACAAATACATGGTTTATAGAAGTCTACGGCACTGAAGGTTCGGCGAAATTTACAACTCACGATCCCAGGGCTTTTTATTTTTTAGAGACCAAAGGCAAAGAACAGGGATGGATGCGTATTGATACAGGATCTCAGTCAGTAATACCATCAATTACCGGCGGGATCTTTGAATTTGGTTTTTCAGACGCTTTTCAACAGATGTTAGGGGCGTTTGTGTCTGAATTTAAAGATGGAGGCTCTGACCATCCTTTTAGAAATGTAATGCCTGAAGAAACCGCCCTGAGCCATAAAGTCTTGACTGCAGCCTTAGAGTCAAATAGAACAGGTAAAAAAATAAGTATATGAAAAATGTCTTAATTGTTCTGGATATTGGCACTAGTTCTATTAAATGCGGAAGCATAGACAGAGGGCTAAATATAATTGAAAGTATGCTTTGCGATTTTAAGATTAATCATAAGGGAAATATCTATGAATCTGATTTTGAGGAATGTTTTAAATCAGCCAGAGAAATATTAAAAAAGATAGTCAAGATTACTATCCAAAAAGACTATTTTATTGAAGCGATATTGATTACCAGTCAGGCACAAACCTTTATGCCTGTGGATAAGGATTTTAATTCTTTAGACAAAGGGATTGTCTGGCTCGACACGAGAGCTGTGGAGGAAGAAGCATATCTATCTGAAAAATTACCTGAATTTTATAAAACTGCTGGTTTTTCTAAGCCTTTATCGTCTTTATATATTTCAAAATTATTATGGTTGAAAAAGAATAAAGCTGCTATATACAAAAAGGCTGCTTATTTCCCTCTTATTAATGAGTATGTTGCTTTCAGATTGACGAAAAAGTTTTATTCCGACTATACCGGCTTTGGCATGGGCGGAGTTTTTGATATACGCAAAAAGCGTCTGAATCAAAAAGCGCTTGATATCCTCGAACTTACACAAGACAATTTTCCTGAAATTAAAGAAGCTGCAGGCATTTCCTATAAATTAACTCATAAAATGAGGAATGAGTTTGGACTAAAGAAAGAACTACCTGTATATTTCTGTGGTAATGACCAGTCAGCATCAGCAGTAGGAGCAGGGCTTGAAGCTGAGGGAGGAGACATAAGCGCCAATTTCGGAACAGCAATGGTGCTTTATACCATTATAAAGAAACCTTTAAATTCTATAAAAGAAAATCAAATTATAGGGATAAATCCTTTAACAAATGATTATTTTCTGATTAGTCTTGACTCTCAGTTTGGTAATATTATTCATAAGTTTAAAACAAGATATTTCCAGGATATAAGCTATGATGATTTTTTCTCAAGATTTAATACTGTGAAAAACAAAGACGCATTTATTGAGATCAAAGCGATCAACAACGAATTCATATATGATAAATCTGCTGACAAGGACATAATAGCCAGTTCTGTTATTAAATATTTTTTAAACAGGTTTCTATCGCATCTTTCAGAAATAGAAAAAATATCTCATCCAAATCAAATTTATGTATCTGGTGGAGTCTCGCAGTTCAAGGTATGGCTTGATATCCTGGCTAAGAACTGCAAATACAAAATAATCCCTTCATTCGGCCGCGACGCAGGGATTATCGGTGCGGCAAAAATTTATAGAAATAAAAAGAAAGGCTAATATGAGAGAAAAATTACTGGTTGGTGCTGCAATTAAAGATATTACGCCTGAGAGGTCACTTTTTCTTTATGGTTATCCATATGTGAAGAGGATGAGTAAAGGCGTGCACGATCCTTTATATGCCTCTGCTCTGGTTCTGGATAACGGCAAAGATGCAATTGTATTCTGTGCAGCCGATATAATTTTTATTACAAAAGAGATAACCGCTGGTGTCAGAAAGATTGTGAAAGATAAAATAGATGTTCCAGTTGAGAATATAATGATATCGGCCTCGCATACGCATTCAGGGCCAATGACAAAAAATGTTATTTTTGCAGACCCGGTTATTCCGCCAGTTGACAGAGAATTTATCACAGATTTTATTAATCAGATTGCAAAAATTATTATAGAAGCATATAACAACAGAATAGAAGCAGAGATTGCTGTTACTATGGCTGATGGTACAGGTGTTGGCGGTAACAGGATTGATAAAACAGGTACTGTAGATCCCGAGGTTCCTGTAATAGCAGTCCGCAGGGCAGATAATAAGAAGCTTTATGTTGTATCCACTGTCTACTGTATGCATCCGACTGTTATTCATGAGGACTCAAAGCTCTATTCAGCGGATTTCCCAGGATATACCCGGGAATATTTGTCGGGAAAATTCGGAAAAGAGTTTATCTATCTCTATCAGACAGGACCTGAAGGAAACCAATCCCCCAGGCATTTTATTTCAGGCACAAACTTTGATGAGGCAAAAAGGCTAGGCTACCTTCTCGGGGAGCGGATATATAACGCAATTATAGGAGTGGAAGAGAATAGGTTTAAGAAAAATGTTAAGCTTAAAGCCATGTCCAGTTTTATTGACCTTCCCAAAAGGGATTTCATGTCTGTTGAAGATGCAGAGAAAAGCTCTCGTGAAGCCGATGAAGAATATAAGAGACTCAAGAAAGAAGGAGCTGATCCCAGGGAGGTGCGAACTGTTGAATGTGCGCGATTCGGCTACAATGAAGCTGTAACGCTGACTAAAGCAGCTCATAGCGGAAAACTGGAAAATGTATACAGGGAGATTTTACCTGCAGAAATTACGGTCTTTCTTGTAGATGAAACAGTATTTGTGAGTCTGCCCGGCGAGATATTTGTGGAATATTCTCTATGGATAAAGGAAATGTCTCCTAAAAAGGCATATGTTCTCTGTTTAACAAACGGAGAGCTTGAAGCGTATATTATAACCAAGGAGATTCTGAAGCAGGGAGGGTATGAAGCGGCAATCAGTCTTTTCCTTTCCGATGCAGGGGAAAAGTTGGTTGACGAAAGTATAAAATTGATAGAGTCTTTATGATTAAAATATGAGGAGATTGTAATGTATACAGGAATAAAATTAAAACCCCCAGTATTTGAAATTGGGTTAAAAGGGTATATGTATGGGAAAGATGCTTTGGAACTTGCAAAAGCATCTGACAGGATCAGCAGAAAATACCATGTCCCAATAATTTTTGATCCACAGTATGTGGATATACCGGTCATTGCAAAGGAAACAGAAAATCTGTTAGTTTTTGCGCAGCACATGGACCCAGTGGAAATAGGGCGAGGCAATGGCAGTGTTTTACCCGAGGCATTGAAAGAGGCAGGTGCAGTCGGAACTTTTTTAAATCACGTTGAAAAGAGAATGACATTGAGTGGTATTTCAAGAACAATAAAACGAGCCGATCAGACAGGTCTTATGACCATGGTATGTGCTGATTCTCCGGAAGAGGCTGCCGCCGTTGCGTGCCTGAGTCCCAATATAGTACTGGCAGAACCTCCTGAACTGATAGGCTCTGGTGAATCTGTGGGCAAGGAGAAAAAGGACTTTATTTCAAAATCCGTGAAAATGGTAAAAGCGATTAATCATGAAATCATTGTATTCGCCAGCGCGGGAATTAAGACACCAGACGACGTTGCAGAAGTGATTCGGTTAGGAGCAGAGGCAACTGGTTCTACCAGTGGAATTATGAAAGCAAAGAATCCTGTTAAACAAATAGAAGATATGGTTAAGGCTCTTAAGGAGACATGGCTGGAGGTAAAAAAGGAGATATTATTATGACCGTACACCACAAATCTTTTAAAGTATATAGTGATAAGTATAAACCTGTTTTTCATGATATAACGGATAAAGTCAAAGAAATTATGTCTGAATCCGGTATTAAAAACGGTATTGTAAACGTGTATTCACAGCATACCACTTGCAGCGTTATAATACAGGAAGAGTCTCATGACACTATTTTTGACGGAACAAAATTCATACTGCAGGATCTGCTGGATGTATTCAATAAAATAATACCAAGATGCAGGAAAGAAGGGCAGTATTTGCATCCGGGTCTCGCGCATATTAAGCATGCAACAAAAAATCTTAACGAAGAGGCTGTATGGAGTTTAAATACAGATGGACACTTGCGCTCATGTGTATTAGGTCGTTCCGAAACAATACCTGTAGTTAATGAACAGCTTGAATTAGGTGAATTTGGACAGATTTATTTCGTAGATTTTGATTCTGTACGTTTAAGAGAACGTTTTGTTCATGTTTCAATAATTGGTGAGTAAAAAAAGGGAGGGTGTGTGAAATGACAGAATTTAATTATAGCCCATCAAAGTGGGTCCCTTTTAGGGATAAGGAAGTTCTGGAAAGAGTTAGAAAAATAAAGAGGGATGATATTGCCAAACATCCTAACCCTGACTTAAAAATCAAGGTGGTCAAGGATTTTGAGATATGGTTTATATTTATGATGGATATTTTCTTTCGCATCAAAGAAGCCATGGAAGCGGATAAAAAACTGGTTATGATCTTACCCCAGCCTTGGCCCCTCTACAAAAACGTAGCCTATATGATCAACCGCTCTAAGATCAATTGTAGAAATCTCTACACGTTCAATATGGATGAATATGCGGATGAAAATGGAAATATTGCGCCGGAAACATGGTCTTTGGGCTTTACTCATGCGCTCAAAAAATATTTTTACAATAAACTTGACGATAAGCTTCGTCCGCCTGAAAATCAGATGATCGGTCTTACAAATGAGAATTTTAAAGATTATGGGAAAAAGATTGCTGATCTTGGTGGGGCTGATATTTGTTATGCAGGACCAGGCTGGACAGGGCATTTGGCATTTGTGGAACCGGACGCGCCTGAAGTTCCCAAGGATCTGGAAGAATTCGAGAAAATGGGACCGAGTATTGTTACCCTGAGTCCGTTTACATTGGCTCAGAACTCGTTGCACGGCAGTTTTGGCGCCAGCGGCGATATTGCAGCTGTACCGCCAAAAGCCGCTACTATCGGGCCGCGTGAATACCTTGCAGCTAAACACAGATTCAACATTTATTCCATCAGTGTTAACGGAACCGGCACATCGTGGCAAAGACTTATAACCAGACTGGCTCTTCACGGACCGGTAACTCCTCTGGTGCCGGACTCTATTGTTCAACTGACGTCAGCCGACGTATTTATTTCCGAAACCATCGCTCAGGATATAATGCCCGATTGGGATAAAGGATATTAATTTTATGGATAGGTATAAAATTATTGAGAAGATAAAAACACATAAAGGCATAATTGATGGGCATTCCCATATAGGTGTAAATTATAAAAATTACCTGAGCTATTCATATCCATATTGTCTGAGTTTTGAGGATCTGGTTGTCAGAATGAAGTATCTGGGAATATCATATTCAGTCATATTTTCTATGGACTCAAGTTATTATACTGTTGAGCCGGAAGCATCAAAAGAGATTAAAACAAATGAGGTGTTTTCAAAATTCCCTTATGAGATTGAAAATCAAAGTATGTTGAAAGAGATTTATGAGGTATTTCCGGAATATTCCGATATGGCATTACCTTTTGTTTTGTTTGATCCGTCAAGAAAAACAAGCGAGCAGGCAGAACTGCTGGAAGAACTACATAAAAGATATCCCTTGTTTGGCTTAAAAACGATCCCGACATACATCCATGCATTTGTAAATGATTTAGAGACTAAAGGCAGCCCTATTTTAGATTTTGCCGTCAGACACGACCTGCCCATAACGTTTCACAGCTCATATTACAAAGGTGACCCATGGGCATCAGTCTTTGATATTATAAAATTTGCTGAGAAACATGCGGAAATTAGGATTTGCCTTGCTCATTCAGCGCGTTTTGTAAAATCCGTGCTGGAGAGAGCATCAAAATTAGAGAATTGTTTCGTTGATCTTTCTGCGTTTCATATACATTGTATTCTTGCCCAGCAAAAATCTCTCGCAATTCCGCCATCAGGAGAACGGATAGAAGCGGATTATAGTGACCCTTCATCCGTAATGGACAAAATCGTCAGCAATTATCCAGACACAATTATCTGGGGAAGCGATACTCCATACAATTATTTCATACAGAAATATTATGACATCAATGGAAACCTGATAGATACGTCTTTAAAATCGTCGTTTGATATGGAAATGAAAATATTAAAAAATCTTTCAGAAGATAAGATTTCAAAGATAACGTATAAAAATACCTTAAAATATCTATTCGGATAAAACATTGAAAAAATATATTTTAAAAGCAGGCGCAGCCACTGTTGATATTACACCTGGGAAATCTATGTTTTTGTTCGGGTATCCTCATGTTGAAAGGTATAGTAAGGGGACACATGATCCGCTTTACGCGTCTGCTCTTGTTCTGGATAATGGTCATACACAAATAGTATTCTGCGCGATTGATATTATTTTTATTGGAAAAGATCAAGCAAAAGAGGTAAGAGAGCTGGTAAATCAGAAAACAGGCATCCCTGAAGAAAACATTATGATTTCTGCTTCACGAAGATTCAAGATTATATTCTGCGGATTTTCCCGGATATACAAGAGAATATATGCTCAATAAACTAGGTAAAGATATCATCTATCTCTATCATACAGGACCTGAAGGCGATCAGTCTCCCAGATATTTCATAAAGGACACTACATTTGACGAAGCAAAAAGATTGGGTTATATGCTTGGTGAAAGGATTGTAAATTCAATATTAAATATTACTGATAAGAATTTCAAATTATCTATATCTTTAAATGCTGTTCTGGAACAGGATGTAGATGGCCATCTCATTATAAAAGAAGACCCTTCGGACGATAGTTTTATTCATTGTGCTGTTCAGGGAAATGCAGACTATATTATCTCAGGGGATAAACATCTTCTCAATCTTGAAGAATACCAAGGCATAAAGATAGTTAAACCTGCTGATTTTATAAAGAAATTATGGCAGGATGTCTATATATAAAAACACAAACCTGTAAAGATAAGTTGTATAATCAGAGTTGGCAAATGAGAAGATATTACAGATTTTCTGAATATCTCAGAAAACGTTTTGGAGTGCGAGTTTATAAGGTAAGTATAGACGCTGGATTCTCCTGCCCTAACAGAGACGGCTCAAGGAGTAAGCACGGCTGTATCTATTGTGATAATAGGGGATTCAGCTTTAACAGCCGTATTGCTCCTCTGCCAATAGAAAAGCAGATTGCTAAAGGCATAGAGTTTGGTAAGAGAAGGTTCAAAGCTGAGAAATTTATAGTCTACTTTCAGGCATATACAAATACATACGCTCCTTTAGAAGTTCTGAAGAAAAAGTATGATACTGTCAGAGAATTTAAAGATGTTGTGGGCATATCCATTGGCACACGTCCTGATTGTATAAATGAGGAGATTCTTGATCTAATTGAAAGCTATACGTCTGATTACGAAGTATGGATTGAGTATGGGCTTCAGAGCGTACACAATAAGACACTAGAATTTATAAACAGAGGGCATCTTTATGAGGATTTTCTAGAAGCTGTGAATCTGACAAGAGAAAGAAAAAACATAAAGATATGCGTTCATGTTATTATAGGGCTGCCTCATGAGACTAAAGGGGATATTTTAAAAACTGCGGAAGTTCTAGGCAGGCTTAGATTAGATGGTATAAAGATTCATCCTATTCATATAATAAAAGGAACAAAGCTGGAAGAAATTTATAAGAAAGGGCAGTATAAGCCTTTGGAATTAAATGCGTATGTGAATTTGGTTGTAGGATTTCTGGAACGTATCTGGTCAGAGACTGTGATTCAGAGAATAACTGCAGATTGCCCAAGGGAATTACTTGTAGCGCCAATGTGGATTGTTGACAAAAACAAAGCGTTGGGTAAAATAGAAAATAAGCTTCTACAAATGGACACATTCCAGGGGCGGTTATTAGACACAACTTATGCTGAATGTTGGATGTTTTAATTCTGCCGCACTAGATGGGGAGACAGCGGTGCCCTGATTTTTGGGTTAAACCTGAGATGACCTGCAATCCGCTACAGCAGGATTGAATTCCATTTTGAGGTCAATGTGTTTTTTGGAAGGGTGTTGGATAAGCAGTGATGAAAGCTGGATCCCATGCGGCAAAAGTTTATGAATCCCGTTAGGCCTGGAAGGGAGCAGCGGTAAGTAAATATTTTTGGGTGTTATGGGGATATCTAGCCGGAGCCGGCTGTTGAATAACTAGCTAAAAGGCAGGATCAACGGATGGTGTGCGGCAGAGTTTATATGTAGCAAGGAGGTTTTTTGTGTCGTATTTAGTGCTTGCAAGAAAATGGAGACCTAAGAAGTTTTCTGAACTTATTGGGCAGGAACATGTAACCAGAACGTTGAAAAATGCTGTAACATCAGGACATCTGGCGCATGCTTACATATTCAGCGGACCAAGAGGTATTGGCAAAACCTCTACAGCAAGGATACTTGCTAAAGTGCTTAATTGTCCGCAAATAAAGGACGCAGTGCCTTGTAATAAATGCAGCGTATGTCTTGAAATTGCAGAAGGAAATAATATTGATGTTCTTGAAATAGATGGTGCATCTAATAGAGGGATTGATGAGATTAGAAATTTACGCGATAGTGTCAGATATACACCCTCTCAGGGGAAGTACAGGGTTTATATAATAGATGAAGTTCATATGCTCACAACAGAAGCATTTAATGCATTACTAAAGACATTGGAAGAACCATCAGAACATGTTAAGTTTATATTCGCAACAACAGAGCCCCATAAGATTCCTTTAACTATTCTGTCTCGCTGTCAGCACTTCTCATTCAAAAGAATACAAACGCAAGACTTGGTAGAACATCTGAAACATATGGTTAAAACTGAGAAGATAAAAGTAACTGATGAAGCTCTGTTCTTAATAGCAAAAAACGCAGATGGCAGTATACGGGATGCTCAGAGTGTGTTAGATCAATTGATTTCCTTCTCTCCTGATAAGGAAATTACTGTACATACTGTAAACAGTCTTTTGGGGTTGGTAAGCCATGATGTATATTTTCAGTTTGCTGAGAATATATTGCGCAAAGATATTGTTAAATTATTAATGCTGGTTGATAAATTAGTAAACGAAGGAAGAGACATAGGACAGGTGGCAAATGGGCTCATTACATATTTTCGAAACCTGTTTTTCATTAGTCTTGGAGAACATGGAGAAGAGCTGGTAGATGTGTCTCAGGATACAAAAGAGACATTAGTTCTCCAGGCAAACCAGTTTCCAAAAGGCCGGTTGTGGCAGATACTTGAGATGATTTCTTCTCTTGAAAAAAACATAAGAACAACAAGAACCCCTAGAGCTTTTCTTGAAATTGCAATGATTAAGATACACAATACTATGTCTCCTGTTATGGTGGAAGAAATTGTAGGGAAATTAGTGGAACTAGAAAAAAAACTAGAAAAAGGAACTAATTACTCTGTCTCAGAGCCGGTTACGAAAACCGATCCATATGTAAAGCCAGAACCAGTTTTCATTCCCGTTCAACAGCAGAAACCAGCTCAAGCAGAACCAGTCCAGCAGGATTTGACCATAGATATTGTGAAGCAAAAGTGGCCGGAAGTAATCTCAACATTAAAAAAACAAAAAATGATATTGGGAGTCTTTTTATCAGAAGGAGCTCCTATAAACCTGAAAATGAGTACATTGGAAATTGGATTTGGACCGAATGCCAGATTGTTTTTGGAAAAGGTTGAAGCAGAGAGAAAATTTATTGAAGAAACATTGTTGAAGGTGTTGGAACATAATATAACAGTAAAATGTGTCCAAATGGAAAAGGACAATCATGTGTTCAAAAACAATGAAGGCTCTAAAAATCAGCAAGTTGGAGAACAAAACGAACAGAATGAAAAATTACTGCAGGATCCTGCAGTCAAAACTGTAATGGAAAAGTTTGGGGCTAAAGTAGTTAAAATCAGCAAAAAAAAGGAGGATGCAAAAAATGGCAGGGATAGGTAAATTTCTTAAACAAGCTCAGAAAATGCAGAAGGATATGGCTAAAATACAGGTGGAAATGGCAAGCAAGACAGTAGAAGCCACTGCTGGCGGTGGGATGGTTACGGTAATGGTTAATGGGAATCAGGAAATAAACAGTATTAAAATTGAGAAGGAAGTAGTAGATCCGAACGACGTAGAGATGCTTGAAAATCTTGTTGTCGCAGCTATTAATGAGGGATTGCGTAAATCCAAAGAGATGGTTTCAGGTGAAATGGGCAAATTAACAGGCGGCATGAATATACCTGGGCTTACCGCATAAGGAGAGGAACGGCGTGTATTACACAGAATCTCTTGACAAACTGGTTAAAGAATTAGGTAAATTTCCCGGTATTGGACCAAGAAGCGCTCAAAAATTAGCATTTCATATAATGAAGATACCTAAAGAAGAAGCCAGAGAACTTGCGCAAGCTATTGTAGATATAAAAGAAAAAACAAGGCATTGTTCTATATGCAATAACTTTTCAGAAGGCGAGTATTGTCCGATCTGCGCAAATCCGGGCAGAGATAAAAGCGTAATATGTGTTGTTGAAGAACCAAATGATATAATTGCAATAGAAAAAATAGGAATATATAAATGGACATATCACGTATTAATGGGCGCTATATCTCCACTTGACGGAATATGTCCTGATGACTTGAAGATAAAAGAACTGCTGAAAAGAATATCATCAGGGGTCAAGGAAGTTATATTAGCAACAAATTCTAATACGGAAGGCGAGGCTACAGCAATATATCTTGGCAGGATAATAAAGCCGCTAGGAATCAAAGTAACCAGAATTGCCAGAGGCATCCCTGTCGGCGGAAATATTGAGTATACAGATCAGGCAACATTAGCTAAAGCCATGGAAAAACGGGGTGAATTATAATGACACTTAATGCTCTGGATATCATCATAATTTTGATTCTGGGAATAGTAACTGTAT
>JAGMBN010000003.1 GCA_023129655.1 bacterium
TTCATATCAGACTTCATAATATAACCCCTGTAAGCAAGTTCAGCCAAATAAGACATTTCCTGTTCTTCCCTATATATCCGCATGTTACAGTTAATGACCGTATTGTTAAGAAGGTAAAATTAAAGCCTGCCTATCATTCCATAGATGCTGTTTTCAAGCTTAATGCCAAAGGTGCTTCATATAATATATTCTATCTTAAAAATCCTGACCGTCTTGTTCTTGACTTTATAAAAGCAAGCGATAAACGAAAAATTAAGGTAATTGTTATAGACCCGGGTCATGGAGGAAAGGATTTAGGAGCGGTTAGAAGATATACAAAAGGGTTAATATTTTCATATAGGATCAAGGAAAAAGATATTAATCTGGATATTGCAAAACGAGTAAAAAAATATCTTAAAGACACTGATACAAGGGTAATTTTAACCAGAGAAAAAGACAAGTTCATATCTTTAAAGTATAGAGTCAAATTTGCTAAAAAGTATAAAGCTGATATTTTTGTGAGTATTCATGCAAACGCAGCATGGGACAAGAAAATGAAGGGCATAGAAACATATTATCCCAGAAGAGCTCGGAACAAGAGTGTTTATCTCAGAAAAGAAAGCATAAAACTTGCAGAAAATATTCATGAGAGCCTTATCAGACATATGCGTGCCAAGGACAGAGGTATAAAAAATGCGATGTTCTACGTGCTCAGAAACGCATATATGCCGGCTATTCTTGTTGAAGTAGGGTTTATTTCAAATTATTATGATGCTAAACTACTAAGAAAATCTTCATATAGAAAGAAAGTGGCACAGGTGATTGCGCAGGGTATTTTGGAATATAAGAACGAGGTTGAAAAACAAAAGGGAGAGTAAAATAGAATGTATACAGTGAGAGTAACTGATTCTTTTGCTGCAGCGCATAGCCTTAAATTTTCACAAAGCAAATGCGAGAATCTTCATGGACATAACTGGAAAGTTGAGGTGTTTGTGTGCGGAAGGGGCATTGATAAAAGCGGCATGTTGATGGACTTTGATAAACTAAAAGCAATATTAAGAAAAATTATAAGTAAATTGGATCATAAAAACCTTGATGACTTGCAGTTTTTAAGGGGACATAGCCCCTCCTCAGAGGTAATTGCAGAGTATATCTTTTCAGAACTGGTTCCCAATATTCCTGAGGAGCTTTTGATAAAAGAGGTAAGGGTATGGGAAAGCACAGATAGCTGCGCGAGTTATAGTAGTGATAAGGGTAAAAGGTAAAGTGATAAGTATTAGGGCAAAAACAATAACAGAGGCAGTGGCTGATCTTTGTATTAAGGCTAATTATGAACTTCCTGAAGACGTTATAGGGAAGATAAAAGAGGCAGAGCGCAGAGAGAAGTCTGAGCTTGGCAAGTATTGTTTTGACCAGATAATGCGTAATCTGCGTATAGCTAAATTGAAGCAGATTCCTATTTGTCAGGATACAGGTATGGTAGTTGTTTTTGTAGAAATAGGACAGAATGTTCATATAACAGGAGGCAGGCTTACTGATGCAATAAATAGAGGGATAAGAGTTGGGTATAAAAGAGGATATCTACGTAGTTCTATTGTAGATGATCCAATATTTGTCCGCAAGAATACAGGAGATAATACACCTGCAGTTATACATACAAGTATTACCTCCGGAAGCAAAATCAAGCTCACTGTTGTTCCCAAGGGATTTGGAAGCGAGAATATGAGCAGGTTGACTGTGCTTAAGCCTACTGATGGGGCAGAAGGAGTTAAAAAATTTGTTGTAGATACAGTAAAACAGGCAGGCGCTAACCCATGCCCACCAAGCATAGTAGGCGTTGGTATTGGGGGAACAATTGAAAAAGCAGCAATGCTTTCAAAACAAGCTCTTATAAGATCTCTTGATGAACATAATCCTGACGCAAAAATAGCCGAATTAGAGAAACAAATACTTATAGAAATAAATAAGCTTGGTATCGGACCTCAAGGCTTTAGAGGCAGCATAACTGCTTTAAGTGTAAATATAGAAACATATCCTACCCATATTGCAGGATTGCCTGTTGCAGTGAATATTGGCTGTTATGTGTCAAGACATGCAAGTGTGATGCTATGAAAAAAGAAAAAAGACTAGACACACCTTTAACAGAAGAGGTTAGACGTAATCTGAAAGCAGGCGATAGAGTTCTAATAAACGGTTTTATCTACACAGCGAGGGATATGGCGCATAAAAGGTTAGTAGAGGCAATCAAGAAAGAGGGTAAATTACCCTTTGATCTGCGTAATCAGATAATCTACTACACAGGACCTACGCCTGCCAGAGAAGGGGAAATCATAGGCTCATGCGGGCCAACTACGAGTCTCAGAATGGATAAATATACTCCAATATTACTTGGCGCCGGGCTTGGAGGAATAATTGGCAAAGGTCAGAGATCGGCGGATGTTATAAGCGCCCTTCGCAAGTATAAGTCTGTGTATTTTGCTGCAATAGGCGGCGCAGGAGCGCTTTTGTCTCAAAAGGTAAAAAGCAAGAAATTTGTAGCCTATAAAGACTTGGAATGTGAAGCGATTTATAGATTAAAAGTAGAAAATTTTCCAGTTATTGTGGCAATTGATACATATGGTGGGAATATTTATAAAAGATAGGAGTCAAAGAAATTTCTAATTATCAGTTAAATTTGAAAGAATATTTTGAGGGGAAGACTATTTTTTCTAACCTTATTGTGATAAGCTATAATAACTTTAAGCAAGAGGTTTCTGTAACAACCAAAAAAATAGAAAAAGGAGAATCATGCAAAAATTCATTTCACTGAAACAGGCTCAAGACAAATTAACTTTTTCAGGAGATAATGGTGGACTTATCTCTATTGAAAAAGGAGTTCAATCTTTCAAATTCTCCAACAATATGCTCTGGCAGATTATTCTTAGGAATGAGAAGAGAGAACAGGTTATTGTCAGTAATCAAGACAAAGGTATTTTAAAATATCGTCTGACCAGCTCAAAGATTATCTTATCCTGGGATATGAGTGGCAGCTTCAGAGGATTAAAAGTCAATGTTACCATTAAATTAAAGGATGGATTGAGTTATTGGGGAATAGAGGTTACAAATAATACTATGTATTCTATATGGGAAGTAGATTTCCCATATATTGGAGGAATAGGGAAGATTGCCAAGAATTCCGGCAAAGATTATTTGGCCATCCCCTGGCAGTGGGGAGTATCGGTTGCTGACCCGATTAAGTTTATATCAGAGGAGGAGTTAAAATATTCCTTTGGAAATGGGGTGGAAAGAAAAGCTCATCAATTAGCTTATGAATATCCAGGAATGTACTCTATGCAGTTTCTTGCTTATGGAAACCCTGATTTAAAGGGATTATACATTGGAGCTCATGACGGAGATGCAAATTATAAACGATTTGGCTTTTATGGCAAGAAAAATTGTACTGAGGTAGATTACATACTTAAAAACTATCCGGAAGAAATGAAGTCACCTGGCAAAGATTATAAAATGCCTTATGAGGTAGTTATTGGGATTTTCGATGGCAACTGGTCTCAGGCAAGCCAGATATATAAAAACTGGGCATTGAAACAGGAGTGGTGCACTAAGGGAAAGATTAGCGCAAGAAAAGATATTCCCGATTGGGTAAAAGAAACAGGCTTATGGTACTGGAACTATAAATATTATCAAAGAAAAGGAGAGCCTGATGATACTATTCCTGCATTGATAGACCTCAAAAAAAGGATGAAAGTCCCCATGGCTTTTCACTGGTATGGATGGGACGATAAACACAATGATCTAGAGTATCCTGAATATACTCTGACAAAAAAAAGGCAGAAAAGATTAGATAGCGCCATAAAACGATTTAAAGAAGAAGGTATCAGAGTTATCCCCTATATGAATGGAAGACTCTGGAATGTAGACACTAAATCTTGGTATGAAGAAGATGCAGGAAGATATGCCTGCCTGAAGGAAGGACTGGATGAAACAGATATTAAATATTATATTGAGCCTTACGCAAATCGTCCTTTTGTAGCAATGTGTCCGTTTACAAAATTCTGGCAGGATAAGGTGATTGCTAATACAAAGAAAGTACTTGGATATGGAGTAGATGGAATATACATTGACCAGGTATCATCTGCTTATGCTGCGCTCTGTTTTGCTTCTAATCATGGACATAGTATTGGAGGCAACTACTGGTATAAGGGCTATAAAACAATGATGGAGCGTTTACAAAAAGAAGCAAGAAAAAAATATCCGCAATCTGCTTTTACCTCTGAGTCAGTAATTGAATGCTTTATCGGAGTGTTTGACGCATTTTTGGGATATCAATGCGCAAGTTTTGGCAGTTTTTTTAATAATATGTTTGGCAAAGATTCATTAACCATTCCTTTATTCAGCAGTGTTTATCACGGTTATATTCCCTTATATGCAACAGGAGCAACAATCAAAAAAGAAAAGGAGTTTTATCTTGGTACTGCATGGGACGCCTGCGGAGGAATCCAGCCCTCTATAGATGGATACTTCACTGAAGATATCGGTAAAAAAGAATATGAACAGAGACTTAAATACATGGAGGAATGGGTAAGAAAATATTATAGAATCAGAGATAAGCTAATAGATGCAGAATGGTTGCCTGTAAACGATGTAAAAACAAAAATAGAGAAAATAGAATTAGCTGATGGAGTGATAAAAAAAGTACCTGCTGTAGTAACAAGTTTATGGAAGTGTAAAGATTGGGAGATGATATTTTTAGCTGTTAACCATACGGATAAAAGACAGAAAATGGCTCTATCTTTTAAACCTAATAGATATGGGGTAAATGGAGAGTGTGATTTAGTAGAAGTCGGTATTGAAAATGAGACAGTTCTATTAAAAAGTAAAAAAGAAATAAAATTCGATATGTCCCTCAAACCAAAGTCAGTAAATTTATATCAGATAATATTTTCTGAAAAAGGAGGGTATTGAAAATGTTTTCTTTCCGGCAACTCGAAGTATTTTTTCCTAATAAAGCTAAAAAACGTGCTCAGTCTAATAATGCGCTTAATTTCGTTTTTGAAACAGGCAGTATTGACGTAATTTTGCAAGAATCCCCAGAATTTGCCAAGCTTATCATAAGAGGATGTAACCCCAGTCTTAAGTCCAAACCTTTAAGAATTCGTTTCAAAGTTGATACTGAGTTTGTCCATATTCCTACATGGTTGCACAATCCGCCGGTTTATCGATTGAACGAGCGTCATGCGTTTTCTCACTTTGGTCTTCCTCAGCGGACAGGAGTTGCCGAAACAGCTTATCCTTTTGATATTGGTTACGCAATTTGTTTAGATGCGGGAAAGGACGCTCCTGCCACGATGATAAACTGCGAAACAACAGAGAAGGGACTAGGAATTGAGACGGGCCCGGATGGATTAGTTTTTTGCTTCCTTGATGGAACTGACAGATTAGCATTCGAATTGGAATTTACTGTTATTCCAGCGAATAATCTTTTGGAATGTCTGGATAAATACAGGAATTTAACTCCTTATCACGGAATTACGGGAAAACAAGCAGCACCAATAATGTGGTTTACAGACTGGAGCTGTTTCAGCCCGGATGGCAATGAGGGTTATCCGGATTTGAATAAATTCAAAGAAGAGGTTGAATTGGCAAAGCAGCTTGGTGTTGAATATGTTGTTGAAGAAACCTTTGCCTTTCTCTTCGATGAGAAATTTTGGTCCCCCCATAATGCGAAACAACCTGCAAAACTTGAGTTTCATAAGCAGATGCTTGATATACTCACGGGTGCAGGCATGAAACCGTTAATGTATTGGAATCCTTGCTGGACGACTCCACACGCGCTGGATGACCCTGAGTACGGGCTCGGGAAACAAATTCGCAAAATGGCGCACAATCCTGCAGATAACTGGCGCAATAAAAAAATATTTGAGAAGAACTACCAAATTGACATGAATTGGTGGTCAAACGGGAAGCCGTATCCATCTTACCCTGTGGATACACACCCATCTATGGATATGAGATGTCCAAAATGGCGAGAATGGCTTTGTGAACGGATAAAAAAGAGATTAAAAGATTATCCGCAGCTTGCCGGCACATATATAGATACGTGGCCGGCTGGACTTCCAATGTTCGCAGGCTGTAACAATGCTGAGCATAAAGATGACTACGGTGAAAATGAGTGGTGGAATGCGATTAGAGATTTTATGTGGCAGATTCGTGAAGTAACTAAATCCGCTGGCTCAGATAAGGTTTTAATGATAAATGATTCAAGAATGCCGAAAAAAGTACTGGAAGCCTGTGACCTCATTCTCAATGAAGATGATGGTCCTGTAAAAGATCCACAAAAGGCATTCTGGCATTGCTTTCGTTCTGCTGCCGTCAGACACACTGACCATAAACCATCATTTCAGTTTCATCATTGGAAAAAGGGAATGAACAACGCGCTCAGAACTCAGTTCTACCTGGCATTTGCCGCTTTTTTCGGACTCGAATACTGTATCTGGCATCAGCAGCACTACGCTCCCGGCCCTGAAGGAGCCACCGTCCAGGAATACTACCAGACTATTAAAGACCTGCAATGGCTTTTTGACTCTTCTCCTGAGAAGCGTTCTATTACCATTTCCTCAGAAACAGGAAATATTGAAAAAATGAGTTTTAAAATTGCTGATAAAAAAGTTCATGTAGATTTTGCCATGAAAAAGCTTAAAATAAAATAATAAGTCAATAATAAAAAATAATATCATGTAAATAAGAGGTTTATGACCGATGGGCGAACCAAAGGTATTCTCCAAGTTACTGGAGGCAAGTCAAGATATAGAGAAAGAAGGTATAAGAACGGGTTTTAAAAAACTTGGCTTAAAAAATGGCGATTGTCTAATGGTTCATAGTTCTTTAAGCCGTTTTGGTTATGTAGAAGGGGGAGCAAATACAGTAATTGATGCTCTTCTGGAGGTGGTAGGAAAAGAAGGTACTATTGGTATGCCTACTTTTTGTAAGTTTAAGATTCCTCTTATCAAAGGTAAACACAAACCAGAGACTACTTCAACGCATCTTGGCAAGATCCCCGAGACTTTTAAAAAGAGGGAAGGTGTGATTAGGAATCTACACCCTCTTTATTCCCTATCTTATAAAGGACCTAAAGCAAAAATACTAATCAGGGGGCAGGATAAATACATCTTTCCTTATGGCAGAAACCACGTCTTTTACAAATTGATGGAGGTAGATGCTTTTATCCTATTATTAGGTGTTAGTCACCGAGCAAATTCCATAATTCACATGGCAGAAGAGTTAGTTAATGTTCCCTATTTAGAAGCCAAGAAGTCGGTGAGTAAAATATTGGTGAGTGATTTCTATAGACTCTCATCCGAGGAACAGAAGGAATGCCGTGAGAAGCATTGGTCTGGACCAAAAAGAGATTTTAATAAAGTGGAAGAATTGCCTATGGTAAAAGAAATAGTAAAAACTGAGGTTATTGGGAACGCGATTGTTTCTCTTATGCCGGCAAGAGAATTTGTTAACCTAATTGTGAGGGGATTAAAGGAAAATCCCGAGGCTTTACTCGCTTCTAACAATGACTCGGAGAAGCTTGATAAAGCAGCAACTGTAACCAAAAAAGATAATAAGAAATGAGGATAAAATGAAATCGGTAAAATTTAGAATAAAAGAGGATGGACCTTTTAAAATACTTACGTGGAATGCTGTGCATAAGAATCACGACAGTCTATGGGCTATTCATACCGGCAGTGATGGAAATATATATTTCAGCAGTTGTAGTGAGGGGGCTGCATCCAGCGCTCATTTGCTCCGATATGATGTAAAGAGTAACAAATTATGGGATTTATTGGATATCGGAGAGCTTTCCGGCGACTCGTGGGATTCAGGGCGTATACCCCAAAGCAAAATTCATACCTGTTTGAGAGAGACGTCAGATGGGTATTTATATGGAGTTAGTCACTGCACGGCACCGAATTACGGAGAGACATTGTTGGAAGTAAACGGAAGTTTCGCAGATCCTTATTTCGGAAATAGAGGAGCGCAGATGTTCAGAGTAAAGATGGATTCAGGCAAAGTTGAATATCTTGGTTTGGCTATTCCCTATGAGGGATGCCGAAGTATGGAAATAATTGAGAATTTAAATAAGGCATACTTAGTAAGCTATCCAAGACACTGTCTGTATGAATTTGACATGGAGACAAGAAAGTCTCGCTTAATCGGCAGGATAGGCACATTAGGAGGCTGGGAGATATTTAAAGATAAAAAAGATAGAATATACGGCTCCTATGATGATGGTCGGTTCTATCGGTATTTACCCCTTGAAGATAGGTTTGAAGAATTATCTATGAGAGTTCCGGGAATAAATGGCAGGGAAAACTTGTATAATTTCTTTTTTAATGTCAGGAAATTCAGAGATGATTTTATATGCGCAACAGGATATTATGACTGTCATATTTTTAGATATAATCCTGAGAAAGGCAAGGAAGGCACTATGGAAGATTATGGTGTTGGCTGGCCTGGAGGCTGGGACGGAAAGGGCTGGATGCCTCCGTATGTCCAGGCGCCTATATTATATAAGAACAGATGGATATTTTACGGATGCAATATTATTTGGGAGCCGACGCAACTTGTGAGGCTTGATGTTAAAACCCATGAGAAAAAGCTTATTTCTACCTTGAAATGCGATGATAACTATTCTGCCTGGCTTTCAGAAGGCGCAATATCAAAAGATGAAAAAACTTTGTTCTTTGCGGACGTAAATATGAAAGCTGTTCCCAGGCTTCTTATGATAGATGTAGAAAAAATTATGGCAGACGTATGAGTGATATTAAAGATGAATTTTTTAACTCTAATAACCGAAAGGCAGAAGATAAATGACAAAAATAAATAAAAAATTAGGTGACGGAGAATATCATTTACAGCAGTCCGAGATAATGATTGCCACGGAGGATTTCAGGGAAGGAGGTTTTGCCTTTATTTCCGAAGGTTCTCTTGCCTTGAGAGAGCTCGGACATTACGGGGTAACAAAGCCCATTCCGAACGGTGAATCGGCTATAACAGCCTTGATTACAGGAAAAGACTGTAAAAAAATTTACGGCGCAACCTCAGGCAAAAAGTCGCATTTGTTTTATTATGATCCTTCTCCGGCAGCCGAACATGTGGTGGATATAGGAATATTGGGTAAAGATTCCGGATGTAGAAATCTGATGGCAGATAAGGATGGTGTGATATACGGCATAGTAAATCCATCAGGAAGAATATTCAGGTATGCGCCGGAAGGAGAATATTCTCTAATCTGGACATATAAAGTGAACAAGATAGAATTTTTTCGCAAAGCTGTGGGAGAAGAAGTATCTGTGGCAGTATTAGAGCCTGTGTCAAATGTTATATATGGCATTACAAAAAAAACATCTAAATTGTTCGCATTTGATATTAAAAAGAAGTCGTTAAAAATAATGAGAAAAATAGAAAGGGCAGGAAAATCTAATGCGATAGCAATTGATAAAAAGGGGAACATTTTTGGCGCATGCAAAAACGGCTTCTTATTCCGGTATAGTATTGCTGATGATAAATTGAATATTTTGGATATTCAATTACCTTCACCCAAAGGCATGGAGTATCTGAATCATGTAGATTCATTAGCATACGATGGGGATGAAAGCATATATGGCGGGACAACATTAGGGACAATTTTTCGGTTAAACACATCCACATTGAAGCTAATTGGATACGGCAGACCTGTTATTGATCACAGGATACGCGCATTAGTGATTGGCAGAGATGGGATTATTTATGGCTGCGCAGGAGCTCCTGAAAAGAATTCTCATCTATTTAAATTAAATCCGGAAGATGGTGAAGTAAAGGATATTGGAATCCCCATGGTGCATTTCCCGAAGAACTGGATATGTTATGATATATCCGCGCTTGCGGTCGGTAAAAACGGAGAAATCTATATTGGACAATCAGAGAGAGTCTCGTATTTTTTAATCTATTATCCTCCCGTAAAAAAGGATGCTTAAAATGGATATTTTTGATTTTCACGTTCATGTTGGAGAAGGATTGCATAAGAGTTTGTCTCCAGAGAGGCTAATAAAACTTATGGACAAATATCATGTAGAAAAATGTGTTATCTGTCCTGTTGATGAGTTTATCAGTGTTAGTAACGGAAAAGGCAATGATTATATAGTTAAAGTTGTAAAGAAATATCAAGGAAGATTTTATGGATTTGCAGTATCAAACCCGTGGTTTGGGAAAGAAGGTGTAGATGAATTAAGAAAAGCGCTGGATAAGGGATTAGCCGGGTTTAAGATAAATTCAGTTCTTCAGGGATTTATGCTGTGTGATTACATATTAGACCCTCTATTAGAATTGGTATCCGAATACAAAGTTCCTGTATATGCCCATACAGGAACAATGGGAAATGCGCTGCCGTTTCAGTTATTGGAACTCGCTGAACGACACAGTAATATTAATTTTATAATGGGACATATGGGGTATTCAGATTTCTGGTATGATGTTATTCCTGTAATGGAAAGAGCTAAGAATATATACGCGGAGACTTCACATGCAGCAGCAGATAGCATAGAATCGCTTATAGATAAATTGGGAATAAATAGAATTGTTTTCGGTTCTGATATTCCGGAGAGTAATTTAGGTGTTGAAATAAATAAGCTGGAATTATTAAATCTTGATAAAAAAGCGTTAGAGAGCGTGTTTTCATTAAATGCAAAGAAACTTTTAGGGGAAAGAAGATGATAATAGATTTTCATGCCCATTTATTTACCGAGTGGAAAGGATTGAAAGGGATAACACCTCGTCAGATGATACATGAAATGGAAAGAAACGGGGTTAATAAAACAGTGGTCTTTACAATGAATGGGTTCTGGGGCGACTTCAGCAAGGCAAATGATGAGTTGATAAAATTAACCAAAGCATACAGTGATAGATTGATTCCTTTCTGCACTGTCCATCCATATGAGATTGATAAAGCTGTTACTGAAATAAAAAGGTGCAGAAATAAGTTTAATATTAAAGGCATAAAACTTCATCCATGGCTTCAGGGCTTTTCAGTTACATCAGATGAGATGTTTAAACTCGGAGAAGTTGCTGCCGGCTTGGGAATGATTTTAGTCTTTCATGATGGTACACCGCCCTATTGCGAACCTTTGCAGATTGCCAACCTAGCATATCGTTTTCCAGCGTTGAAGATTGTATTGGGTCATGGAGGACTTAAAGACTATTACATAGAGTCCATTATTTCCGTTAAAAAATTTAGCAATGTCTATATCGGCACAAATTTTTCTGCTCCAGCACTAGAAAAACTTTGTAAGGAATTGAATGGTAGAAGAATAATATTCGGTTCTGATAATGGTTTTGGGAAATATAGCCTTAAGTATAATCTGAAAACAATAAATTCCTTATCAATATCTGATAAGACAAAAGAAAAAATATTGTGGGAAAATGCCAAAAGTCTTCTTGAATTTTAATAAAAATAAAAGCACGAGAAAGGAGAAAACTAAAGATGGATGAGATTTGTTTAAACAATGAAAAATTAGAGGTAAGACTAAACAAGAGGTTGATGTCTTTAAAGATAATAGATAAAAGGAGTTCTTTTGTCTGGAAGTCGCAGGAACTTTTTCATATTGAATATGGAGAAGGCATTCATTTAACACACAGACATTGCAAAGCGGATTTTGAGGAGGCAGGAGATAGGATTAAAATCAAGCTGCATAGTTTTAGATATTGGGCAAGATGGCCTGAGCATTACTACTGCAGACCGGAGAAAGGTCCGGATCTAAATATTACCTTAGAGATTATTCTAAAGAAGGATTGCCTGCGGTTTATCATTCATCCAATAGAGAATATGGATGAAGAGCAAATTACCATATCTTTTCTTTATGAATTTGGAAAATTTTCCACTAAAGAACAAGGGAAATTTGTGTTGCCTTATGGAGCAGGTATCCTTATTCCATTTCCGCGAGAAGATGCTATTCTGCGGGATGACTCGATTTACGGACCTTTAACTATGCCCATCTTTGGTATCCTGCGTAACAAAAACGGTTTTGCCTGTATAATTGAGACACCTTTTGACTGCCGGGTAAAGACTTCTGTTAATCAATTACCTGATGAAGACGCGGGAATCTCTCCAGTGTTTGTATTTGAAAACAAGCGTTTGAATTATGAGCGTATGCTGGATTATTTCTTTATCCCTAATGCTACCTATGTAGATATTGCTAAGGTTTATAGAAAACGGTTAATAGAAAAAGGTAGATTTGTTTCTCTAAAACAGAAGATTGAAGCAAACCCAGAAGTGGAGAAATTGGTGGGAGCAGTGGTCTGGAAACACAATGTATTCTGTAATGAAAGACCTGAAGGAGCGAAGAAAGACTATAGTCTCTATGTAAGGGACCCAAGAGAAGCAGTGATGGAAGGGAAACCAGCTAACTGGACTGCCAAGGAATTATTTACAACAGCAAAAAAGAGAGGTTAAATAGCCAAAATAAAATTTGACATTTTACGGTATGGCGGATTATATTTCAGGGTCAAAATAATTTTTGATAGGAGAGGAACTTAACACCAATCTTAAAGCAAAATCAGTAAATGTGTACAAAATTAAATAAATAACATAGGAGTGTTTAAATGGGCAGATTAGCAATTAATGGTGGTAAGCCAGTTAGGGAAAAGTCTTTTCCTATCTGGCCGGTTTGCGATGAAAAAGAAGCAGAAGCAGTTAGACAGGTTGCCTTGAGCGGAAAATGGTGGAGAGGCGCTTATAGTAAGTCAGAGTTTGACCGCCAGGATACAGGAGAAGAACGTTCTAAGATTGCAGAATTTGAAGAAAACTTTGCTCGGCACCATCACGCAAAATACGCTGTTGCTGTTGCCAGCGGTTCTGCGGCATTGGAGATATCAGTAAGAGCGCTAGGAATTGGTGCGGGAGATGAGGTAATAACTACCCCGTATACATTTATTGCTACAACAACATGTATCTTGAATAACAATGCTGTGCCGGTATATGTAGATATTGACCATGAAACGTATAATATAAATGCTGATCTAATTGAGCGAGCAATTACGCCACGTACAAAAGCAATTATCCCGGTACATTTTAGTGGCGATCTCTGTGACATGGAAAAGATAAATATCTTGGCCATGAAATATAATCTAAAGGTTATTGAAGATGCTGCTCATGCCCATGGAGTGGAACTTGATGGAGAAAAGATGGCAGGTACTTTTGGAGATCTGGGCGTCTTTTCTTTTCAATCAGCCAAGAATATGGCTTCAGGCGAAGGAGGGATTATTATAACAAATAATGAGGAGTTAGCAGATATATGTTTTTCCCTTCATCATTACGGTAGAGTAAAAGATGGACTTTGGTATGAACATCACCGTCTGGGATGGAATTACCGCATGGCAGAATTTCAGGCAGCCATTTTATTAGTACAACTATCCCGATTAGATAAATTAAACAGAATCCGGATGAAGAATGCTGAATATTTATATGAGAAAATTTCCAAGATTGATGGCATTAAACCTTGCAGAATTAATACGCGGTTAACAAAGCATAGTCATCACATTTTTATGCTGCGTTATGATGCAACTAAATTTGGGAATATTCATCGGGATAAATTTGTTGAAGCGCTTAATGCTGAAGGTATTCCAGCATTAACAGGATATACTTTTCCTAATTATGCTAATCCATTTATGCAATCACAGATCTTTAAGAAGGGCGAATGCCCTGTTGTGGAAAAGGCATGCAATGAAGAAGCAATATGGCTTGAACATCGTCTGCTGTTAGGAGACAGAAATGATATGGATGATATTGTAAAAGCATTTGAGAAGATAAAAGAGAATTGTACAGAGTTGCAATGAAAATTATTGACATTTATTCCCGAATAGGTAAAGGACGTCCTGAAGAGTCTAGGCCAGTTGATGTGGCTTTACATGAAATGGATAAGGCAGGCATTTCACATGCATGGATTTGTCCAACCGATGCATACGTTGCAGTACGTAACCATGAAGGAAATGACTTTATTGCTAAGACGATATCGGATTATCCAGACCGTTTTATTGGCTATGCGGTTGCGAATCCATGGTTTGGCCACAAGGCAATAGAGGAACTGCATCGCGCTTTTAAAAATGGACTCCGGGGACTCTTTTTATACCCGCCTGTACAGGGTTTTCAATTAAGCGATCCACTAATTGATCCGCTGATAGAGGTAGCATATAAGTTTAATGTGCCAATTTATGCACACACAGGAACCCCTGTTTGTGCGATGCCATTTCAATTGGCTGCCTTGGCCCGGCGACATCAAGATGTCAAATTTATTATGGGACATATGGGATATTCTGATTTCTGGTATGATGCAGTAGCTGCTACGAGTACATCTAATAATATCTGGTTGGAAACATCATTGATTGATGGTGATATTATAGCAGATGGAGTGAAGAAATTGGGCGCTGAACGTTTTCTTTTTGGCAGTGCTGCGCCTTTTTCGATCATCACCTGTGAAATTGAAAAGATTACTTCACTTGCTGTGTCTAAAAATACTATTGAAAAGATATTGCAACATAATGCAAAAGGACTGTTGTGATGAGACTTGACACACACTTACATGTGATGTTGAAGCCCTTTTTTGGACGTCAGCCCACCGATCCAGAAAAACTTTTATCCGATCTGGCAGAATGTGGTTTGGATGGTGGATGGGTTTCGTCAGTTGACTCAATGATTACTCGTGATTTGTGTTTACAACAACGAATGAACGATAGACTTGCTGAAATGACCTGCAAGTATCCAGGACGTATTGAAGGTTTTTGTACGGTTGATCCGGGTGGTATGGAAAAAGCAGCTCGCGAAGTGGAACGTTCGGTAAAAGATCTCGGCTTAATAGGAGTAAAATTACATCCATGGCTTCAAGCCTTCAGTGTTACTCATCCTGGTGTAGATCTTATTATGGAGATGGCAGGATCTCTTGGGGTCCCTGTTCTATTTCACGATGGAACACCCCCATATGCCACTCCACGGCAAATTGCATGGTTGGCCGAAAAGCATCAAAAAACACAGGTAATCTTGGGACATGCTGGATTGGCAGACCTTTGGCGTGATGCTGCAGATGCTGCTCGACTACATAGTAATATCTGGCTTCAGCCAACTGCTGCACCACCAATTACTATTCGTGCAGCTATGGAAGCAGCTGGACAAAATAGAATCCTTTTCGGCACTGACGGTGGCTTTGGAACGACAGGATTTATTCAATACTGTATTGACAAATACAGAGCCGCTTTGGACAGCGAAACATTTGAGCGTATAGTGCTTGATAATCCACGAGAACTACAATGCAGATGCAAGGCTACAAGCCGATGACAGTAAATAAATTTAGATGTCAAAATTTAATATAGATTGTGTTTTAAATATAGATAAACCAAAAGACTGGACATCGCACGATGTTGTAGCTGCGATAAGAAGCCATTTCAAAATAAAGAAGGTTGGTCACGCTGGAACTCTGGATCCGAATGCAACTGGAGTTTTGCTGATTTGCCTTGGAAAAGCTACTAAAAAAGCAAGTTTCCTGACCGGACAGAAAAAAACATATGAAGGAACTCTTTTACTTGGAACTACAACCGATACTCAGGACATTAAAGGTAAAGTAATAAAAAAAATTAAGGTTGAGAAGGTTGATACTGAATTATTATCTGATATTTTAGAAGACTTAACAGGAGATATATCTCAGATACCGCCTATGTATTCAGCTGTTCATTATAAAGGAGAGAGGTTATATAAACTTGCCAGAAGGGGGATAAAAGTAGATCCTGAACCGCGCAAGGTACATATTTATAGTATAGACTTGTTAAGTATCAATATCCCTGAAATTTCCATTCGTGTTGTATGTTCTAAGGGAACATATATCCGCACTCTTGCTGATACAATTGGAGAAAAGCTTGGCTATGGAGCGTGCCTTAAGGATCTGAGAAGAATTCAGGTTGGGAATTTTCATATTAAGGATTCTTTGACGCTGAATGATGTGCTGGGAACGGGCGGGGGCAAGCCCCACCCCTACAATGTAGAAATTGGACATTAAATTAATATGGATATTATAAAGAAACTTGTTCCATTAAAACATAGATATCCACATGCAGTGCTGGCAATGGGTAATTTTGACGGTATGCATGTCGGGCATAAGAGGATTATTGACAGAGTCATAAAGGAAGCCGGAAGAATTAATGGGACAAGTATTATTCTAACATTTACACCGCATCCTATTAAGGTATTAAAGCCGGAAGTAATGGATTTACTTCTTACATCTGAAGAACATAAGATAAAACTTATTGAGAAAACAGGGATAGACCTTTGTATATCTATAGATTTTACCTCAATTGCAGATATGGGAGCTGAAGAGTTTGTATCAGAAGTTCTATGTAATTATCTTCATGTTCGGAAAATATATGTAGGATTCAATTATAGATTCGGTGTTGGGCAGCAGGGAAATGCGAAGCTGCTAGAGCAAATGGCTGAGAAAAACAAATTCAGTGTTGGCATTATAAAGCCTGTGAAAGTTTTTGGTGGAGTTGTTAGTAGTACCAGAATCAGAAAGTGTATTAGAGAAGGAAAGTTAAACGAGGCATCCAGATTGCTTGGGCGCAGGTATTCAGTAATGGGAAACGTGTCCAGAGGCTGTGGGATTTCAAGGGATATAGATTTCCCTACTGCTAATATATATTGTGATATAGAAGTAACACCGCCGGAAGGAGTGTATGCAGCATATGCCATAGTGCGCATAAACAATAAACCTCTAGTCTGCAAAGCTGTACTGGACGCAAGAAAACAGAATAGCAAATTTTTTCTGGAAGTATATATTTTCAACCTTAAAACAGACCTTTATGGAAAAACTATAGAGGTTTTTTTTATTAAAAAATTGCGAGACAGATTCAAATTTCAGCGCAGAGAGGATGCAAAAAAGCAGATAGTTTGTGATGCAGCTAAAGCAAGGAAAGTTTTATTAGAAGCTCATTTTGGGATATAAAATCTACCTAATCAATTCCTCTGCAATCTGAACTGCATTAAGAGCCGCGCCTTTGCGGATATTGTCTGAAACTACCCACATATTGATCCCGTTTTTCTTAAAAGGGTCCCTGCGGATCCTGCCTACATATGTATCATCTTTGCCTTCTGCAAGAAGAGGCATTGGGTACTGTGGCGGATCAGCGCTTATATCATCAACAACAGATATCCCTTGAGCGTCCTTCAAGACATAGGTAATTTCTTTAATAGAAACTTCTCTTTCTGTCTCAATGTATATGGATTCTGAATGAGCATAAAAAACAGGTATTCGTACTGTAGTCGCAGTAATCTCTATCGTATCATCATGTAATATCTTATGTGTTTCTTTAACCATCTTCCATTCTTCCGTTGTATATCCCAGTTCTCCAAAAGAGCCTATATGCGGAATTGCATTAAATGCTATTTGATAAGGATAAGCGTCAAAACCTGTTATTTCCTTGCCATTAGTGTAATCCTGAACTTGTTTCTTCAACTCCCCTATCGCAGCTCTTCCCGTTCCTGAAACCGATTGATATGTAGAGACAATAATTCTTCTTATCTTTGCTAATTTATGGATTGGCGCAAGTGCAACCACCATTTGAATAGTGGAACAATTTGGATTGGCAATAATATTCTTATGCCATTCTATGTCTTCAGGATTGACCTCCGGAATAATAAGCGGCACCTCAGGATCCATTCGAAAATCATTTCCATTGTCAATTACAACAACTCCTCTACCTGCTGCGACTTTCCCAAACGTTACAGCAGCCCCTTTCTCTCCCTCTGTGCCGGCAAACAACGCTATATCCATTCCATCAAACAATTCTTCGGATATTGCTTTCACACTATATGTGTTGCCCTCAACAGTAATATCTCTTTCACTTCTGGCAAGCACAACAAGTTTATCAACTGGAAACTTACGCTGATGCAATACCTTGAGCATTTCTATGCCGACTGCGCCTACCCCAACAACAGCTACGTTATATCTTTCTTTTTTATTCATCGTTATGCCACTTCCTTTGCTACCATATCCCCTATTTCTGAAGTTGTATGTCCCATTTTCCCTGCAGAAAGGCTTTTCATATCATTTTGAACAACCTTTATTACAGCTTTCTCAATATCATCTGCCGCTTTGCTTTCCCCGAGATGTTCAAGCATCATACCTGCTGCGCATATAGCAGCCATTGGATTTATCACGTTTTTCCCTGTATATTTTGGAGCTGACCCCCCTATTGGTTCAAACATGGATGTTCCACCCTCATCAAGATTAATGTTACCGCCTGCTGCAATACCCATGCCTCCCTGTATCATTGCTCCGAGGTCCGTTATTATATCCCCAAACATATTATCCGTTACAATAACATCAAACCACTCAGGATTCTTTACCATCCACATACAGGTAGCATCAACATGAGCATAATCTGTTTTTATGTCGGAATACTCCTTAGCAACATCATAAAATGCCCTTTCCCAAAGATCAAATGCAAAGGTTAAGACGTTAGTCTTGCCACATAAAGTCAGCTTCTTATCTTTGTTCCTCTTTCTGCAATAGTCAAAAGCATATCTGAGACACCGTTCCACTCCCTTACGAGTATTTATAGACTCCTGAATAGCAACTTCGTCAGCAGTCCCCTTTTTTAGGGTCCCACCTGCGCCGGCATAAAGCCCTTCTGTATTCTCCCGCACAACAGTAAAATCAATATCATCAGGACTTTTATCCTTTAAGGGAGTATCTACCCCGGGATAAAGCTTAACAGGTCTTAAATTTATATACTGATCCAGAGCAAACCTGAGCTTGAGAAGAAGTCCTTTCTCCAAAATTCCCGGCTTTACATCAGGATGACCAATTGCGCCAAGATATATAGCATCCAGCTTCCTAAATTCTTCTATAGCGGCATCAGGCAGAACTTCACCTGTTTTCAGATACCGCTTACCCCCAAAATCATAATGTATAAAATCAAACTTTATATCATATTTACCCGAAATTGCTTTAAGCACTTTCATTCCTTCTTTTACAACTTCAGGACCTGTCCCATCTCCACCTATTACACCTATTTTATACATTGTAACTCCTATGATTGATTTTACATCCCCCTAAATCCCCCTTCAAAGGGGGACAGTTTCGCTGCAGGCGAAATCAGGGGGACGTTTTTTGATAATTATAACAACAATATTTTAAAAATAGAAGTGAATTTTTCAAAACAAATGGAAAAAAACAAATGGAAAAAAATATTTGGAGTAAAGTAGCTAAGCATGTTATACTTCAAACTTGAATATTGAACCATAGGAGAAGCAATGGAAACAATTGAAGGAAAGATAGATTTAGTACATATAGAAGATGAAATGCAGAAGTCTTATATAGACTATGCTATGAGCGTCATTATTGGACGTGCTTTACCGGATGTCAGGGACGGGCTGAAACCTGTTCATAGAAGAATCTTGTACGCAATGCATGACATGGGTATTTCAAGCAATAAATCCTACAAAAAGTCTGCCAGAATTGTTGGTGAGGTTCTTGGAAAATATCATCCGCACGGCGATGCGGCTGTGTATGACACAATGACCAGAATGGTGCAGGATTTCTCATCCAGAGAACCGTTAATAGACGGACAGGGCAATTTTGGTTCTGTAGACGGAGATTCAGCGGCAGCTATGAGATATACGGAAGTAAAAATGTCCAAAATAAGCGAGGAGCTTCTTACGGATATTGAGAGAGAAACAGTTGATTTTTCGCCGAATTTTGATGAATCCCTTCAGGAGCCCGTAGTACTCCCCGCCGGCGCGCCGAACCTGTTGATAAACGGTTCGCAAGGCATTGCTGTTGGCATGGCTACAGATATCCCGCCGCATAATCTTGGAGAGGTTATAGACGGAGTTGTAAACATAATTGATAATCCAAATATCACAATTGATGAACTGATGCATATCATTAAAGGGCCTGATTTCCCGACAGGCGCCATTATATATGGGAAGAAAGCTATTAGAGACGCTTATCATACGGGAAGAGGACTAATTCAAGTTCGCGCAAAAACAGAAATTGAGGATATAAAAGGAACTGACAGGGAACAAATAATTATAACGGAAATTCCATATCAGGTGAATAAAGCGAATCTAATTAAGGCGATAGCGAATCTTGTGAGAGATCACAAGATAGAAGGAATATCCGATCTGAGAGACGAATCCGATAAAGACGGGCTAAGGGTTGTTATTGAATTAAAGAAGGGAGAGATTGCGCAGATAATAATTAATCAGCTTTATAAACATACTCAGATGCAGATCACATGCGGCGCTATACTTCTTGCTATAGACGAAAACAGACCCAGAATTTTTAATCTGCGGGAGATGTTGGACAGGTTTCTTGAGCACAGACAGGAAGTTGTGCGCAGGAGAACGCAGTTTGATTTAAGAAAAGCAAAAGCTAAGGCGCATATTCTGGAGGGATTGAAGGTTGCGATTGAACATCTTGATAAGGTTATAAAAATAATAAAATCATCCAAAGATGCTGATTCAGCGCGCGCAGCATTGACACAAGAGTTTAAGCTTTCTAGCATACAGGTGCAAGCTATACTTGATATGCGTTTGCAGCGATTAACAGGATTGGAAAGAGACAAGATCCAGCAGGAGTATCTGGATACAATAAAGCTGATAAATCAACTTGAAGAAATCCTGGCAAGCGATAAGAAAATTATGGACATAATCAAAGAGGAAATGCTTGAAATTAAAGGAAAATACGCAAATCCAAGAAGAACCCGGATTGTTGAACAAACAACAGAACTTGGGATAGAAGACTTAATAGCAGAAGAAGACATGGTTATAACAATAAGCCATGTCGGGTATATAAAAAGACTGCCTTTAACAACATACAGAAGACAGCATAGAGGCGGCAGGGGCATTATGGGTGCAGGGACGAAAGAAGAGGATTTTATAGAATATGTATTTGTAGCGTCCACGCATGACTATATACTCTTTTTTACAGACAAAGGACAGGTCCACTGGGTAAAGGTTTACCAAATACCGCAGGCAGGCAGGCTTTCAAGAGGCAAGGCTATTGTCAACCTTCTGCGCATTGCTCCTGACGAGAAAGTTACAGCTTTTGTCAGAGTTAGAGAGTTTGATGATAAACATAACCTGATAATGGCAACGGAGAGGGGTATTGCAAAGAAGACCAATCTTATTGCCTATAGTCATCCAAGATCAGGCGGAATAAAAGGCATAAGGCTGGACAAAGGAGACAGGTTAATTTCAGTAAGGCTCACTGATGGAGAAAGTGATGTTCTTTTAGCAACGAAAGAGGGTAAAGCAATCAGATTTATGGAAAAAGCAGTAAGAACTGTTGGAAGGGTCTCAAGAGGTGTTCGGGGCATAAGATTGAAAAAAGAAGATATTGTTATTGGAATGGAAGTTGTTGAGGATGAGTCAACTGTTGTTGTTGTTACAGCTAACGGATATGGAAAACGCACGCGCTTCGCGGAGTATAGGCCTCAGGGACGTGGGGGTGTTGGAGTTATTAATATTCATACTGGGACAAGAAATGGAACGGTTGAGGGATTGAGAACAGTTGCAGATAATGACGAATTGATAGTTATCACAGCTAAAGGTGTAATAATACGCCAGCCTGTTAAAGAAATAAGGGTTATCAAACGTAACACAAAGGGTACCCGGCTGATCCGTCTTGATAAAGGAGACAGGGTTGTAAGCATTGCAAAGGTTGCTGTTGAGGAAGAGGAAAAAGAAGTAAAAGAGGTAAAGGTAAAGGTGTCAAAGAAACCTAAAACTACCAAACAAGTTAAGAAGAAAAAGAAGTAAAACGTAAGACAGAATCAAAATCTTTAGCATTAACAAATGCAGGCGTCAAATACACATTTTGTCTATGTTTTAAGCTTGACATAATTGGAGTTTCCCCAAAAATCTTTATTGTTGACAAAGCATATCTCAAATAAACAGAAAAGCAAGATTGCTTTACTCCGTTCGCAATGACAGTCAAATTTGAAAATTTCGATAAAATTAAACAATGCTATTAGAAGATTTTGTGGTATTATAAATTACAGAATGAAATTCATTGCTGACTTTCATATACATTCACACTATTCTATTGCAACAAGTAAGAATCTTATACCTGAATACCTGGATTTATGGGCTGGGCTTAAAGGTATAAAAGTTGTTGGCACCGGGGATTTTACTCATCCGGGATGGGTAAAGGAATTAAAGGAAAAGCTTGAGCCTGCTGAGCCAGGCCTTTTCAGATTAAAAGATAAATATAAACAGAATACAGATTTTCAGACACTTACTTCCTCTGATAATGAGGCCAGATTTCTACTTACTTCTGAGATAAGTAATATTTACAAGAAAGATGGAAAGGTACGCAAGGTTCATAATCTTATATTTGCTCCGGATTTTAAAACTGTAGAGAAGATTCAACAAAAATTAATTAAAATCGGCGGCAATATCACCTCTGACGGCAGACCCATTCTGGGGCTGGATTCAAGAGATTTGCTGGAAATAGTTATTAGCTGTTCTGAGAAAAGTTTTTTTGTTCCTGCGCATATCTGGACTCCCTGGTTTTCAGCCCTTGGCTCTAAATCTGGTTTTGACTCTATTGAGGAGTGTTATGGCGATCTGTCAGAGCATATTTTTGCTGTAGAAACAGGTCTTTCAACTGATCCACCAATGCACTGGATATGCAGCTTTCTGGATAAATATAGGCTTCTTTCCAATTCTGATGCGCATTCTCCTGAAAAATTAGGAAGAAATGCTAACCTTTTTAATACAGAGATTTCCTATAATGCAATCATTGATGCTGTAAAAACCGGGAAGCCTGAGCATTTCCTTGGTACAATAGATCTCTTTCCTCAGGAGGGTAAATATCATTATGACGGACACAGAAAATGTAATATGTGCTGGAGTCCATTGGAAACTCTAAAACATAATGAGATATGTCCTGTGTGCGGTAAAAAAATCACAGTCGGAGTAATGAACCGTATTGCGCAGCTAGCAGACAGATATGACCCTTTACAGAGAGAAAAAAGACTTCCTTTTCATTCGATTATACCGCTGAAAGAAATTATATCTGAAATTCTGGAAGTTGGTCCAGGTTCTCAAAGGGTTGCTCATGCCTATAATACCCTGTTGCAAAAGGCAGGCACAGAACTTGATCTGCTTCTTAATTTGCCTGTGAAGGAGGTAGAAAGAGCCAGCAATAGTTTATTAGCAGAGGCAATAAGACGAATGAGAAACAGACAAGTCTATGTTAAAGAGGGTTTTGATGGGGAATTTGGGAAGGTAAAGGTTTTTCAGGAAGGTGAAAAGGAATCATTTGGATCTCAAGATCTGTTATTTAAGCATATGATTCAGGTAAAACCTCTGCGTCCCAGAAAGCTGATTAATTTTGACCTGAAAGAGTACGCACGATTGAGAAAAACCCTGAATCAGCAAAGTTCTGAGAAAGCAGAAAGCAAACCTGAAACATGGGGACTAAACCGTGAGCAACAGAAAGCAGCCGAGCATTTCTCAGGACCTGCCTTGATCATTGCAGGCCCAGGCACTGGGAAAACCCGGACACTTACATACAGAATAGCAAATCTGGTTCAACACAAGAACATAGATTCGGAACATGTTTTAGCTGTGACATTTACAAATAAAGCAGCTAATGAAATGAAGGAACGATTATACAGTCTGCTGGATAAAGAAGCTGCTAAGCTGCAGGTATGCACATTCCACGCTCTGGGGTATTCTATACTAAAAGAGCAGCATGCTAAAATTGGACGGGACAAGCAATTTTCGATTCTTGATGAGGATGATAAAAAGCTGATATTGCAGAAGATAGGATGTAAAAAGAAACAGGTTGGGAAAGTTTCTGAAGCAATAACCAATGCCAAGCAAAACTTAAAATCAGTAGAAGAAATAGAAGATAAGGATTTGTCTGGTATTTTTCTCAAGTACAAGACAATTTTACATGAACAGAATTCCTTTGACCTTGATGATCTGATCTACTGCTCTGTGAGGCTTTTTATGAATTTTCCCGAAGTCCTTTCTCAATATAGGGAAAAATATCAGTGGTGTATGGTTGATGAATATCAGGATATAAATTTTGCCCAGTATCAGATGATCAGAAGCTTGATGCCTGAGTATAACTCAAACCTGTGTGTGATTGGAGATCCTAATCAAGCAATTTATGGTTTTCGTGGTGCTGATGTAAGATTTATCAGGAGATTTCTTGAGGATTATCCGGGAGCAGCAGCGTATAGACTTAAGAAGACATATCGCTGTTCTGATTATATACTCAAGGCTTCCAGCGAGGTTATCCAGAGCAAGGAGTTTGTGCAGGGACTTCAGAAGGGTGTTAAGATAAAAATCGTTGAAAACAGCTCTGAAAAAAGTGAAGCAGAATTTGTTGCCAGAACCATAGAGAATATGATAGGAGGATTAAGGTTTTTCTCTATAGACAGCAAGATAGCAGATGGCATTGAAGACTCAGAAATAAAGAGCCTTTCTGACTTTGTTGTGCTCTGTAGAATAAACAGGCAGATAAAAGATTTAGAAAAGGCTTTTAATGATCACAGTATCCCTTATCAAACAATTGGAGACACTCCATTTTTTAGGGAGGAGCCTGTAAAATCTATTATTGATATGCTGAAACTCGTGATAAATCCTGAAAATAGTTTGTTAAAAGATAAGTTAACAGAAAAGAAGATAATCTCCTATAAAGAACTTGAAAAATTAAATGATCTTAATATGAATACATCTGTTAGAACTATACTTGTCGCAATTATTAATACTTATTTTAGCAAGAAAAAATTGGAGAATGAGACTCAATTTAAGAACCTGCTTGATTTAGCAGATGATTTTGGGAATGATGCGGAGAAATTCTTGCAGTTTGCAGTGTTAGGAACCGGAGTTGATACATATAAACCAAATATGGAAAATGTTACTTTGATGACCCTTCATTCTGCAAAAGGGCTTGAGTTTAAGTGTGTGTTTATAGTTGGCTGTGAGGATGGGTTGCTTCCATATTCTCTGTTTAAGAATCAAAAATCTGATCCTGAGGAAGAAAGACGGCTTCTTTATGTTGGAATGACACGCGCAGAAAGATTTTTATTCCTTTCTCACACAAAGAAGAGATTTATCCTGGGCAGAGAATACCATCTAAAAAGAAGTCCTTTTCTTAGCAATATAGAGAAGGGATTAATAGAGCTATCAAAAACTGAACATAAGAAAAAAGAAAACAAAGATGACCTCCAGATGAGTTTGTTTTTCCACAACCTACAATGATTTATTTGACAAGAAATAAATGTTTTGTTACATTACTCTCTGCTCAGAGAGTAGATTAAAATATGAAAAACATTTATCTTGTTAAAGACCTATCATGCATAACAGGTATTTCTGTTTATACAATAAAGTATTATTTAAAACTTGGCTTAATAAAAGAAGTTGGGCGGACATCTCAATTGAACTATAGATATTTTAATGATTCTACAGTTAAGCAGTTAGCTAAAATAAGAAGATTAAGAAAAGAGGGGATTTGTATAGATGAGATACAGAACAGGATAAAAGAAAGGGCATTAAAATGAGTTACTTTGCAGAGCTGGGATTAAAAGAAGAACCTTTTTCTACGAGTCCGGATCCTAATTTCTTCTATCAATCGTGGGAGCATGGCAGCGCGCTAAGAAGATTGGAAATTGCAATTCGCTTAAAAAGAGGGATGAGCTTAATTCTTGGGGATGTTGGTGTTGGAAAAACTACATTGAGCAGAATTCTTATGCAGTCTTTTCATAACGAAAACAGCTTTATTTTTCATATGATATTGAATCCAAGCTATAAATCTGAATTTCAATTTCTTAGTTCTTTAGCAAGGCGTTTTGGCATAAATGAAGGCCTCCGTTCATCAATGGATTGTCAGGATGCTATTGAAAGGTATCTGTTCCAGAAAGGAGTAGATGAAGAGAAAACAGTGGTTCTGTTAATTGATGAGGGACAAAAGCTGTCACTGCCTTTTTTGGAGATTTTGCGTACTCTTTTGAATTATGAAACTAATAAATATAAACTCTTACAGCTTATTATTATGTCTCAGTTGGAATTGCTTCCCAAGATAAAGCATGTTAGGAATTTTACTGACAGGATCAGTTTAAAATATGTTATCAACCCTCTAGACCAGGAAGACACAAAGAAACTGATTCTGTTTCGGCTCAGACAGGCAGGACAGGATAATTTTAGAGATGTTTTTACAGATGACGCTGTGGACGAGATATATAAATACTCTCTTGGATATCCCAGAAGAATAGCCCTGTTGTGTCACGATACATTGGAGAATTTGATTATAGAAGGGAAGAAAATCGTTGATAAAGAACTTGTTCTTAAAACCATTGAGCGCAATGAATAGCTTTCATCCTGAAGATAGATTGTTAAGATTAATAAGAGGAGAGAAAAGAGAGCAAACAGGCTCTAATTGGTTAAAACAGGCTCTTTCTATGCTAAAAATAGAACCATTCATCTCAATTAATCAAATACTCCCAGTTATTATTTCTGTACTTCTTGTTTATATGGCTTATATCTGGATAAGACCTGGAACATCAGAAGAGATGTTAATTCCAAGCTCAAGAGTCATTGACTCAAGAGTTGCTAACTCAAGAGTCGTTTCCTTGAAAAGCACAGATAAAAAGTTAAAGCCGTCTTCATTCTATTCATCAATGGCAAAAAAACGCAACTTGTTCAAGCAGTTAACAGCTAATCCCGTTATTTTGCCGGAAACAAGAATAGACATAGGACAGCTTGTAGAGGATCTAAAACTGATTGGAATAGTTTTGGATGAAAGGACGCAGGCAATTATAGAGAATAGAAAGACGAAAAGTGTTTTGTATCTTAATGAAGGAAGCGCTGTTGGAGAGTTAAAAGTAAGCAAGATTTCAGAATCAAGTGTTACTTTAAGTTATGGAACGGAAACAATAGACTTGTTTCTATAAAGGAGTGTGCGTATGAAAAAATTAATTTTGTTTTTGACGGCGATATTTATTTGCGTTCAATTCAACATATCCGTGTTTTCTCAATCTGAAGATGAAGAGCCTTTAAAAATGCCAATCAAAGCACATCCAAAAACATCTGTCAAAAAGACAGACGATATATCTTCTTCAAAGATCGCTCTTTTGGAACTCAAGAATATGGATATTTTGGAAGCATTTAAGCTTCTGTCTAAAAAGAGTGGAGTGAATATTGTTGCCAGTAATAGTGTAAAAGGAAGAATAAGTATCTTTTTGAGAAATGTGGAGGCATGGGATGTTCTCAGAATGATATTTGAGGCCAATAACCTTGCTTATGAAAAAAATGGAGATATCATTAAGGTAATGACGGAGAGGGAATATGAGACAATTCATGGCAGAAAATTCAGAGATCCGAGAAAGATTAAAATATATCAGTTGAAGTATGCGAACGCAGTTGATGTGAAAAAGGCATTGGATCAGATGAAAACAAAAATCGGGAGAATTGTTGCTGATGAAAGGGCGAATACGATAATTATAAATGATGTTATTAACGCAGAATCAAGACTTGACGAAATTGTTAAGGAATTAGACAAACCGTATATCACAAAAACATTTATACTTAAGTATGCAGATCCTAAAGAGTTAGAGGGAAAGCTGAAAAAACTTATTTCCAAAAAGGGGCATATCCAGATAGATCAGAAGGCAGGTAAGCTTATACTCATTGATATCCCAAAAAATGTTGAACTGGCAGCAAAAATTATTGAGGAATGTGATTCCAAGGCAGCGACAGTTACAAAAGTATTTGAACTTAATTATGCTAAGGTTGAAGATATAGAAGCAAAACTTGCAAAAGAGGTTACCAGGAATATTGGCAGTATCATAGGAGATAAGACCACAAATAAAATAATCATAACGGACCTGCCTTCAAATATGGAGAAACTTTCTAAAATAATCATGGCTGCTGATACAAGAACAAGAGAGGTATTAATTGAAGCAAGGATTGTCCAGATCACTTTGTCCGATGAATACAAAATGGGCGTAAATTGGGATTATCTTTTTGCGAAGAACAAAAACGCGGAATTTGTTGGTAAGTTTGGTTTATCTTCAACAAAAGACAGTCTTTCTCCTGGCATGACTCTTTCTCTTGGTAAGCTGGCTGTTGATAAATATACAGGCTTTCTTCAGGCGCTGAATACAATCGGAAAGACAAATCTTCTCCAGAGCCCGAGAATAACAGTTATCAACAATGCTGAAGCCAGAATACATGTAGGAGAAACCAGACCTTACGTTACTACTACTGTAGTACAGGGCTCTTCCACAACAGAGACTGCAGAAAGTGTAACAAATGTTGATGTGGGAGTAACGCTTTCTGTTGTGCCAACAATAAATGCCCATGGCTTTATTACTATGAAGATCAAGCCTGAAGTAAGCTCAGTTTCAGGCACTGTAACAACAGCTGAGGGAAATACTATACCCATAGTCTCAAAATCCGAGACAGAAACAACAGTTATGGTAAAGGATGGTGTTACGATAGTTATGGCAGGCCTTATCAAAGATGAGTTAACGGACACAAACAGCGGGATTCCCTTTTTCAGAAAAATCCCCATATTTGGATATTTATTCGGCAAGATAGATAAGGACATAATTAAAAAGGAGATAGTGATTTTTCTCACACCGCATCTAATTACAGGAGAACATGATCTGCCAATTACTGCAAGGAAGGAAATAGATAAGAAAGTATTGGATGAAAGTAAGCATAAAGAGCTTACTGTTCATGAGGAGATAAAAAAGCATCATTAAATAAATAGACAACAGACGACAGTAAAAAGCTATTGTCTATGGACTATGGATGATCTAGAAAGGATGAGTTATGCTTTTCAAAGAAAATTTGCGTTTAGGCGAACTGCTTATTGCGAATAATATTATTTCAGATAAGCAGTTGGAGCAGGCTTTATCGCAGCATCAGAAGGTTGGAGAATTCCTTGGACGCACAGTTATTAAGATGGGAATTGCTTCTGAAGAAGAGGTATTACCTCTCTTATCTAAAAAACTAAAGATTCCATATGTTCAGATAAAGAAGCTTACCATTCCTCCAGATGTAATAAAAAAAGTTCCTGCAAAGTTTGCATGTCACTATGAGCTGATTCCTATCAAATTGGAAGGCAAGGTGTTAACTGTTGCATTAACTGACCCGTCAAATCTTGAATTCATAGATGATCTAACACTACTTCTTGGCTATAAGATCAACCCAATGCTTGCCGGTGAGTTGGATGTTACTAAGGCATTAAAAAAATATTATGGTATTGGCGCTGAAACTATAGAAGAAATGATGAAGCAGACCTCTCAAACGGAGGCAGTAAAAATGGCGGAGCCTTCTGTTGATAATATAGAGGAATTAGCAACGGACGCTTCTATAATAAAGTTTGTTAATCAGATACTTCTGGAAGCATACAGGGATAGAGCTACTGACATTCATATAGAACCATATGAAGATGAACTGCGTATAAGATACCGTATTGACGGCATACTGCATAACGCAAAGGTTCCTAAATCCGTTAAGCACTTTAGAGAGGCTCTGGTTTCCAGAATAAAAATAATGGCATCTCTCAATATAGCTGAAAGACGTATGCCTCAGGATGGAAGAATAAAAGTAAAGATTGGAAATACCGAACTGGATCTGAGAATATCAGTCCTTCCAACCTCTTTTGGGGAAAGTGTTAATATCAGGCTGCTGTCCAGTAATATTTTTCTTGGACTGGAGACACTGGGGCTTTCTCCAGAGCATCTGCAAATTTTAGAATCTGTAATATATAAGCCACATGGAATAATTCTCCTGACAGGGCCTACAGGGAGTGGAAAGACTACAACATTGTATGCATGTTTAAGTAAAATAA
>JAGMBN010000030.1 GCA_023129655.1 bacterium
CCTTCATTGCCTGCCATTAAAGCGTTAGAGTTGCCATCGGAAGAAACAAATGAACAAAAAAACTGAACTCCTCTGTCAAGCAGGAGAATGACATGATAAAACAAAGGGACAGGCATGCCAGTCCACTACATAGATTCCTGCTAAAAATCTGCAGGAATGACAGGAAAGAACAACAGATAACCGTCAGCTAAAGCAGGCGGTTGAGGTGGAGGAGAAACAGATGAGTGCAGAGAGAATAACAGACTGCTTCAGCTGTCTGGGGGAACAAGCAGCTGTCAAAGAAAGCATTCGGGATTCGCAATGACGGAAGGGGGATTTTTTAAGTGAAAATAGCTGTTTTGCTTATTAATAAAGACGCTGAGAAATCTGCTGAGAAGCTAAAATCTGCTTTTCCCAATGCAGTATTTATTAAAGTCGGTAAAGGTCGCAAAGATAAAAGCAGGTCTTTAAACGATATAGTTGAAGGAATTTTTTCTAAGTACAGCGGAATAGTGTTTTTCGCTGCTTGTGGAATAGTTGCGCGGTGTATTGCGCTGTTTATCAAAAGCAAATATTCCGATCCTGCAGTTGTATGCGTGGATACTAAGTTTGCTTTCCGGTCACGAGGGAGGGGCTAATGAGCTTGCTTATCGTGTAGCCGCTTCTCTTGATGCTGAGCCGGTTATAACCACAGGGACAGAAGTTCATAAAAATATAATCATAGGTATAGGCTGCCGCAGAGGCGTAAGCTCTGTAAAAATTAAGGAAGCCATCCAGCTTGCTTTGGATGGTGCGAAATGTTTGTTAAAAGATGTGCGTTGCGCGGCAAGCGTTGACATTAAAAAAGATGAACAGGGTTTATGGGAAGCATGTTCAGATATGAAACTCCCATTAGTTTTTATTTCCAAAGAACAGATTAAAAATTTTAGCGGCAATGTATCTATTTCAAAAGCGGCTCTGCGCAATATTGGAGTAAAAGGAGTTTGTGAGCCGTGCGCATTAATAGCAGGAAGGAGGACAAAATTACTGTTACCCAAAAAAATTCACGATGGCGTAACCGTGGCAATTGCAAAGGAAAGCTGACTATTGCAGGTATTGGCCCGGGGGATATTAGTTTCTTAAATCAGAAAGTTAGAGAAGCGCTTAATGAATGTCAGGTAGTCGTTGGATATAAGACATATATAAGACTTCTGGGTAGTTTGATAAATGACAAGGAAATTATTTCTTCAGGTATGACTGAGGAGATAAAAAGAGCCAAACTTGCCATAAAAAAGGCAGTGGATGGCAAAAAGGTTTGTCTCATTTCAAGTGGAGATCCTGGGATCTACGGTATGGCTGGTGTGGTTTTAGAACTTTTAAACGATGATGACAAAAAGAAGATTGAAATACAAATCATCCCGGCAATTTCAGCTGCCTCAGCTTGCGCAAGTCTTTTGGGCGCGCCGTTGATGCATGATTTTGTGAGTATTTCTTTAAGCGATCTTTTGACGGATAAAAAATTAATTGAAAAAAGGGTAAAATTAGCTGCTCAAGGAGATTTTGTTATTGTGTTTTACAATCCAAAGAGTAAGAAGAGGATAGATCCGCTTAAAAACGCATGGCAGATCTTGATGAAGCATAAATCACCTCAAACTCCTGTGGGAATAGTGAGGAATGCCTACAGAGACAATGAGGAAGTAGAGATAATCGAGTTAAAAAACATGTTTTCATCAAGAATAATAGATATGTTTACTACTATAATTGTAGGTAATTGCAAAACCTATGTAAAAGGCAAGTATATGATTACTCCCCGAGGTTATGACTTTAAAAAGGAGAAAACTGATGAAATTCTATCCTGTTAATCTAAATATAAAAGGCAAACTTTGTATTGTTATTGGCGGTGGAAAGGTTGCCGAGAGAAAGATAAAAAATATTCTTTTTTGTGGGGGCAAGGTAAAAGTAATTAGTCCTGAATTGACTTCCAAGTTAGCTGAATTAGTTAAGCAGAGAAGGATAATCTATGCCAAAGCTGAATATCACTTAGAAGCATTAAAAGGGGCAGAGCTTATATATGCAGCTACTTCTAATCGCAATCTTAACTCTAAAATAGCCAAAGATGCTGCTAAGCTGGGAATTCTTGTGAATGTCTGTGATTCAGCAAAAGACTCAAGTTTTATCCTGCCTGCTGTATTAAGAAAAAAGGATTTAGTTATTGCTGTTTCTACTGATGGTATATCTCCTGAAAAAGCAGTAAGAATAAGAGATAAACTAAAAGAGGTAATTTGATGGCTCTGGTATTAGTAGGGATAAATCATAAAACAGCACCTCTCCAAGTGCGAGAAAGGGTTTCCTTTACTAAGAGGAGGCTTAAAGAATCTCTTATTGAATTGAAACAGAAAGATTTTATAAATGGCGCAGTAATGCTTTTTACCTGTAACAGAACAGAAATATATATAGAGGGCAAAGGGTACAGATGTGGATAATGATGAAACTATAGAATTATTAGCAAAAACTGCTCTTTCTTATGCAAAAGCCGGAGCTGATATTGTTATGGTTAAGCCTGCTTTAGCTTATTTAGATGTGATATATCGAGTGAAGCAGAGGTTTGACTATCCGGTTGCTGCTTATAACGTAAGTGGAGAATACTCAATGGTAAAGGCAGCTTCTAAAGAAAACTGGATAAATGAAAAAGAAATTGTCTTAGAAATATTGACAAGTATTAAGCGAGCAGGCGCAGATATGATAATTACCTATTATGCTAAGGAGGCAGCTAAGTGGATTCAAAAAAGTTATTTGAGGAAGCAAAGAAATATATCCCCGGCGGAGTAAATAGTCCGGTAAGAGCGTATAAAGCTGTAGGCGGAGATCCTTTATTCATTAAAAAGGCTAAAGGTTCTAAGATTTATGATGTAGACGGAAATGAATATATAGATTATGTAATGTCATGGGGCCCCTTAATTTTAGGGCATGCTCATCCCCAAATTTTAGAGGCAGTGAAAATTGCTGTGGATAATGGAACAAGTTTTGGCGCTCCTACAGAAGTAGAAACAGAGTTAGCCAAGTTAATTGTTCAAGCAATTCCATCCATTGAGTTAGTCCGTTTTGTTAATTCAGGAACAGAGGCAGTGATGAGCGCTATCAGGTTGGCTCGCGCTTATACTAATAGAGATAAGATTATAAAATTTGAAGGTTGTTATCATGGACACGCTGATAGCTTATTAGTAAAAGCAGGTTCTGGAGCTGCTACCTTGGGAATACCTACTAGCCTCGGTGTAACAAAAAATATAGCTCAGAATACCATTGTTTTGTCATATAATAATATTGAGGAATTTGAAAAGACAATGGAGCAGGTTGGTAAGGAAATTGCCTGTGTAATTGTTGAGCCGATTGCTGCAAATATGGGGGTTATTCCTCCGAAAGCCGGTTTTCTTCAATCCTTAAGAACAATTACCCAGCAATATAAAACTCTTCTTATCTTTGATGAGGTTACTTCTGGTTTCAGAGTAACCTTTGGTGGCGCGCAGATTCTTTATAATATAGCCCCTGATTTGACCTGTCTTGGCAAGATAATAGGAGGTGGTTTTCCTGTTGGCGCATATGGTGGAAAAAGGGAGATAATGGAATATGTTGCTCCTTTGGGACCAGTATATCAGGCTGGGACTTTATCAGGAAATCCTGTTGCTATGACAGCAGGATTGCAAACTCTAAGAATGTTATGCAATCCGGGAATTTACGAATCTTTAGAATCAAAAGCATCAATTTTAGATAATGGTTTCAAAGAAAATGCGAAAAAAGCAGGGGTTAGTGCATTTTGCACAAGAGTTGGCTCTATGCTGTCTGTTTTTTTGCTGATAAAGAGGTTTATGATTATAAGACAGTAATGATATCTGATACAAATAATTATGCCATTTATTTTAAAGAAATGCTGAAACAGGGAGTATATCTAGCGCCATCTCAATTTGAGGCAATGTTTATTTCAACAAGCCATACAACCGAAGATATAGAAAAGACACTATTAGCTAACCGAAATGCTCTTGCAGTTGTTTCTTCATCTTTAAGATGAGTTACTTAACGCATCTTGATGGAAAATTGACTATCTGTTCTGAGTTTGTTCATATCTTATACTAAGTTGCATTCATATGGATACTAAGGCAAGATTGTGCGGAAAATTATTCTTAATTGGTTATAAAAGCGCCATAACAATAGCCACAATTAGCCAGGCGGCCAGTTCATAACTCTTCCGCCTATAAGATGAAAATGCAGATGATATACCTCTTGTCCGCCGTGCCTGTTGCAGTTGCATACTATGCGAAAACCCGAAGAAGCAATGTTGTTTTTCTCTGCTATTTCTACAGCTATTCTGTGTATTTTCCCAATCAATATATTGTCGTCAACATCAATAATCGTAGGAATGTGGCGCTTTGGAACTATTAGGATGTGAATGGGCGCAGCAGGTTTGATATCCTTAAATGCTAGTACATCCTCATCTTCATATACTATTTCTGCTGGGATTTCTTTACTGATAATCTTACAGAATAAACAACCGCTCATGATATACACTCCTATCTATTTTTATGGACTACCTAAATTATCATGCTTTCTTATGTTTTTTACAAGCATTTTTACATCCCCACATCCCCCTAGTTTCGCCTACGGCAAAACTATTCCCCCTTTGAAGGGGGATTTAGGGGGATGTCATGCATTTGACTTGTCTTACAAAAAGTGATAGTTTCTTGCCCAAGGAGTTATGCTTTGACCAAAACAATATTTCGGATTTTATTTAGTATCTGGTTTTTATTTGGATTCTGTCTTTTGCCATTATACAGCACTCCATCCTCTTTCATAACCCATACTGTAAGAAAAGGCGAGTCATTATATAAAATTGCTGAAAAATATCTCCCTCTGAGTGACTTCTATACTTTATCGTTATTAGTTAAAGAAATAAAAAAAATTAATGGCGTTAATCAGACAGGTCTCAAAGTAAATAAAAAACTTAGAATTCCTGTTGTCAGAACAAAACCTGTTAAGGCAAAAACTATCAGAAAAGACAAATCTTTTAATGCCAAAGGAATATACATAACCGGCAATACAGCAGGAACAGAAAAAATTTTGACATTAGCGAAAAAATTGAAATCTTTCGGAGGAAACACCATAGTTTTTGACGCAAAAGATGTTGACGGCATAGTAACATATAAGAGTTCAGTGCGGCTCGCAAAGGAAATAAGTGCTACCAAAAAATCTCAAATAAGAGACATAAGCAAAATGATATATCTCTTGCATAAAGACGGGATACATGTTGTGGCAAGAATTGCACTTTTCTGCGATATAATATTAGCTAAGAAACGCCCTGATCTAGCTGTGCAAAGCAAGTCCGGCGGAGGCGCATGGAAACAAAAGGGAAGGATTCGGTGGGTGGATCCTTCTCTTGAGATGGTACAGAAATATAATCTTGATCTGGTCACAGAGCTGTGCGATTTGGGTGTGGATGAAATTCAGTTCGATTATCTCAGATTTCCTGCAATGGGGAATGTCAAAGACGCAAAATATTCATTTGATGAAGTGAATATCGAGAAACATACGATCATAACAAGTTTTCTGAAGAGAGCTTATGAATTAACACGCAGAAAGAAAGTCTTATTATCCATGGACGTTTATGCAATCATGGCCTGGCAGCGAAAGGAAGATGAAGAGATCACAGGTCAGAGGATACAGGACCTTGCAAGATACGCTGATATAATAAGTCCCATGCTGTATCCGTCTCATTTTTACGGCAGGTTTGAAGGCAAGAAGAATCCTGCAGACCATCCATACTATTTTATTTCACAAGGTTGCAAGAAAACCAGAATTGCTACAGCGAAAATAGGTATTATTATAAGACCATGGCTTCAGGCATTCCCATATAAAGTAACTCGCTCCAAGTGGAATAAAGACTACATTCTTGAACAGATAAGAGCTGCTAAAGAAGCTAATGCATGCGGATGGCTGTTGTGGAGCGCAAGCAATAACTATAAAGTTTCATGGCAGGCGTTAAAGTCTCCTTGACCCATTTTCAGGGTTGCAGATATAGATACCGGGTTTAATGCTTGTCCTCTTTTCATATTCTTTGTTTACTGCTCGAAAGAACTTATCCAAAACCTCTTTCTTAACAATGTTTACTGTGCATCCTCCAAATCCGCCGCCAGTCATTCTGGCGCCAATTACACCATTAATGCTTCTTGCAATATCCACCATTATATCAAGCTCAGAACAGCTTACTTCATAATCTTTCTTTAGGCTCTTATGTGATTCATTCATTAACCTGCCAAACTCAAGTATATCATTCCTGCCAAGAGCATTTACAGCGTCCAATACACGTCTGTTTTCATAAAGAACATGTTTGCATCTTTTCTGTGCGACTTTATCAAGAACATATTTATATTTCTCAAATTCTTCTATGGATACATCTCTAAGCATTCCTATTTGCGGAAGAAATCTTTTAAGACTAGATACTGCTTTTTCACATGTTGCTCTCCGCTTATTATATTCTGAGCCGGCAAGTTCTCTTTTCAGATTTGTATTACAAACAACTACGTTAAATCCCTCTAATTTTAAAAGTATATTTTCATAAGAAAGATTCTTGCAATCAAGAAACAGTGCATGATCTTTTTCCCCCAGCATAGAAACAAACTGGTCCATTATTCCGCAGTTCACCCCAACAAACTTGTTCTCTGCTTTCTGGCACAGTTTAATCATTTCTATAGAGGATATCTCCAGGTCAAATAGTATTTTGAAAAAATATACTGTTGCAACTTCAAGCGCAGCAGAAGAGCTAAGCCCAGCTCCTTCAGGAATATCTCCTCCAAAAACAATATCTGCGCCACTAATATCAGCGTTTATCTCTAATAAAGACTTTAGTACACCTGCAATATAATTTACCCACATCTTTTCTTTATTGAATCGAATAGAATCAAGATCAAACTGAACATTCTGGTCGTAATCTATTGAGTATATTCGTATAATTCTGTCATTGCGTTTTGCCCCAGCCATATAAATATTTCTATCTATAGCAATAGGCAAAACAAATCCACCATTATAATCAGTGTGTTCACCAATCAGATTAATCCGTCCGGGAGCAGAGACAGTGAGCAGATTTTTTGATTCTTTGCCAAATATATTTCTGTATATATCGACAATTTTTTTCAGGTTCACTTTATCTGCCTTCACGAAAATGTATCTGCATCAACTAAATTACTTATTGCGTATAAAGGATAATTCCAAACACCAGCATGAATAGAAAATTTATCTAAAGACAACCTAACCCCTTTTTTAACTTTTCTTTCCGCCAAAAATAATCTTAAACTTTGCATCTTTCCACTAACACCAGACTTAACCTCAACCGGAATAATATCCATGCCTTTTTGTATTACGTAATCTACTTCTGCGTTACTGGCGCGACTCTCTCTATGCCAATAATAAATATCTTTTTTTTGGGTCTGCGATAGATACTTAATTAACTCATTGCCAACAAATACTTCCGCCAAACTTCCTTTATTGATCAAATCAATATTTTGCGACACTAAGATTTCTTGTAAATCCAATCCCAGCATCTGCAAATGTATTCCTGAATCAAAAAGAATTACTTTAAACTTATTTACCTTAATCTGCCCTCCCAATGGAATTCCTTGAGCTGAGCTGTGATGAACCTTATAAGCTAATCCTGCCTGAACTAATATTTCAAGTGCCTCTTTTAAAGGAATATGCGCAGCATGTGAATCAATATTAGAATATTTAAATTTACATCCCGCCTGTAAAGCCACAGAATTAAAAACTTCTTTTATTTGCATAGAAGACATCTTAGTTTTATATTTTCTAAAATCATCTTGAAAAGATGTTATGAGGTCATTTATCTTTTTAAAACACAAACCAATATCTGGTTTTTTTAAATAAGTATCAACGACTTCCGGCATCCCGCCTATTATCAAAAAAAACTTAACCAGATCCAAAAGCTCGTTATGAAATATAGGATCTAATTTCCCAAACAAGTTGCTACGTTTTATTTTAAGTATTTGTTCTTTATTCAAAGCCAAAAGAAACTCATCAAAAGATAAGGGATACATACACAACGATTCAATACGACCTACACCATATGACGGAATCTCAGATAACGCAAATTCCAACAATGATCCTGCTCCGACAACATGTAAATTTGTCCTTTTTTCATAAAAAAATCTTAATGCTCGCAATGCATTTGGACATGCCTGAATTTCATCAAGAAATAACAATGTCTGCCCATCAACTATAGGCACTGAAAAAAATGCTGATAATTTTTGAATTATCTTTTCAATATCTAACGAGCCTTCAAAAAATCCTGAAATATCCTTGTGTTCTTCAAAATTAACTTCAAGAAAATATTTGAATTGTTTCCCAAAAGTTCTAATAGAATAAGTTTTGCCTACCTGACGAGCTCCTCTAACTAAAAGAACTTTTCTATCAGCGCTATCTTTCCATGCTAGCAACTTTTTGTCTATGTTTCTTTTCATAAAGAAAATATATTCCTATTTTTAGAAAAGTCAAGGCTTAAAACTGCCTTTTTTGCAAGAAAGTCAAGGCTTGAGCAAAAACTACCATTTTTCACGATAACGTTTGCTCTCAATAAAATTACTTCCGTTTCTTTTTGATCCTTGCACCACAATGTCCACAAATAATCTCATTAGCCATTTTGGAAGCCGTCAAGCTTACGAAATCGGTTGCATCCACTGGTTCGAATGTTTCTCCATATTCAATGCCCAGTCCCTGCCGTTTCTGCAAAGGCCACAATATTCTTCCATGGAGTTTCTGGTTGAATCAGGTTGGAAGGACAGATGATTGTACGGTTATCCGAGGAACACAGAGCTTTGATCCTGCACACCCATTTGTTTACGTCGTTAGGCGTGCCGAAGGGAAATAACTGCTGTGCACTTATGCAGGCGCACAGCACGAGTTCTCGGCCATATCTCGCTTGTATATGCTGGAAGTCCATGCACTCAGGTTGAACGGGGTGGAGTATTTGAAACCCAACCTCTATGATGTCAGGAATGATATCCTCTATCTTCCCACAACTGTGCAGAAAAAATATACAGTCCGGGTAAGAACTGCGTACTGAAGCAAGTATGTCACGCCACCGGGGCTTTATAAAACGACGCCACATTTCCGGGGAAATCTGCATCCCGGTTTGCATACCTGCGTCATCATAGAAACAGAGGACATCTATGCCTGTTCTAGCTGTTTTCAGGGCGAGGGTTTTGGTATATTCCGCCACTTTCTCGATTATTGCTTCGGCCATATCGGGATTCGCTGCAAGATCCATCATGAACCCCTGCATTCCCCGCAGCCACCATGACCACTCGTATACACTTCCTGCGTAGCCAAAAACAGGATAGCCTCGTTCGTGGTACACCTGCACAGCTCCGAATGTCTGACCAGTTTCAATAATAGGCGTAGGCAGGGACTCGACATCAGCTACGCTCTCGGCCCTGACCAATGGAGGAAAGGTTCTTTCGTATGTTCCAGCCTTGCCACCTGCCCAATGGCCGATCCCCCACTCGTCAAATGTTGTCTCCGGTTTGACCGACTCGTGTAACAAAGCTGGGTCCTCACCCGCAAATCGCGTCTTTAAAGATACGGTTCTGAAATCGTAGTTGAAGAACTCCTCCGGTTGCTCGGCGCCCGTTTCCTCACGAAATAGTGCCATGACAGGCTCGGTAAAACCCGGGATAGCACCCATATCCAGACTAAATGGAATCCACTCGGCATGCTCGGAATTGACAAGTCTCTTTAGATTTTCGCGTCGCGTTGTCATTTTGCTCATATTCTCTCCTAATTAACAAACTTAAGTGACTTTCGTATAAGCTCTTCTATCTTTATCTCTTCTTTTGTCTCAGCCAGCACCTTGTCAACAGCTCTTTGTGCGATGGCGCAGGAATATCCTAATGAAACTAATGCAGATATACTGTCGTCAATTACAGATCGTTCCTCCGGGCTCTTTCCCGCAAGGTAGGCACTCTCTTTTTCTGTCAATATGCCTATCTTATCCTTGAGTTCTACTATGATCCGCTGGGCGGTTTTTTTGCCTATACCCGGGATTGTGGTTAATATACCAACATCTTCATCCACGACTGCAGCCTTGAATCTATCAGCCTTTATAGCGGATAAAATCCTTATAGCCACACTCGGTCCTATCCCTGATATTGAAATTAGTGTTTTGAAAAACCCCTTCTCATCTTCAGTTGCAAAACCATAGAGATCTAATTTATCTTCTCTCACATAAAGATAGGTAAAAATCTTCAGCTTTTCCCCGATTTTACCAATTTGATTATATGTTGTCAGCGAAATATGCATTTCATAGCCAACTCCACCAACATCTATAACAATAAGAGCCGGCGTTTTAACCGATAACTTTCCTTCTATGTATCCTATCATTTTTTCCTCTAGGTACTGATCGATTTATATAACACAAGGCAATAGCCAAAGCGTCTGCTACATCGTCGGGCTTTGGTGTTTCCTCAAGATGCAGAAGCTTTTTTACCATAAACTGAACCTGCTGTTTGGATGCTTTTCCATATCCGACTATAGCCAGCTTTACTTCCAAAGGCGTATAGGATGCTATTTCAAGATCAGCATTAACGCCGGCCACTATAATCGCTCCCCTCGCTTGTCCTACCTGAAGAGCGGTTTTTACATTTTTGCAAAAAAACAGTTCCTCAATGCCGAGAACATCAGGATTATACTTTTCTATTATATCGGAAACTTTTCTGTAGATTATTTTGAGACGATTAAAAAATGGCTCATCTTTGGATGTTTCTATGCATCCAAATCTCAAAGGCGAAAGAGAATCTTTTCCCTGCTGGGATTCTATAACTGCATAACCTGTTCTGGCAACACCCGGATCAATACCAAGAACGCGCACTATATCTTTTCCATTTCCTCATCAGAAATATCAAAATTACTATAAACATGCTGGATATCATCATGATCCTCCAGCGCTTCCATAAGACGAAGCATCTGTTCCGCCTTTTTTCCTGTAACGGGAACTGTGCTCTTGGGTATCATAGTTATTTCTGCAAGCTCAGGAAAGATGCCTTCTTTCAGAATGGTTGCCTTCACTTGTTCAAAAGTTTGAGGATTAGTTATTATCTCATAGAAATCGCTTTCTGTGTTCATATCTTCAGCGCCAGCGTCTAAAATAATCTCCATGAGTCTATCCTCACTTGCAGCATCTTTCTTAACATGACACAATCCCTTTTTCTCAAACATCCACGCTACACTTCCAGTTTCAGCAAGATGTCCTCCGTTTTTTGAGAAAACATGTTTTATTTCAGCAGCTGTACGATTCTTATTATCAGTAAGAAGTTCTGCATAAACAGCTACTCCTGCAGGACCGTACCCTTCATACGTAAGCTCTTCGTAGT
>JAGMBN010000031.1 GCA_023129655.1 bacterium
AAACTTGTTCTAAAAAGGTCAAAGCACGTACCAATTGCGTATTTAATAGGGCATAAAGAGTTTATGTCCATTGATTTTGAGGTAAATGAAAAAGTATTAATTCCCAGGCCTGAGACTGAAACATTAATTGAAGCAACATTAAAGAAGATGGTGGGACAACCAAATAGAGAATGGGCAGTAATTGATATAGGAACAGGTTGTGGAAATATAGCAATTGCTCTTGCCAAAAGTCAGAATGTCAGAGTCTATGCTTCTGATATCTCAGAAGATGTGTTGAGCATTGCAAAAAAAAATGCAAAAAAAAACAAAGTAGAAAACACAATAAGATTTCTTTGTGGAGACTTGTTCGAGAGTTTTAATGGTCTCAACCTTGCCGGAGAGATTGATTTTATTGTATCAAATCCTCCTTATGTTTCTTCAGTGGATTTTGAGAAATTACCTATTGATATAAAGCAATATGAACCCAAAATCGCACTTGATGGCGGAACTGATGGTATTGATTTTTATCCTGAACTAGTTAAAGGTGCAGAGGAATTTTTAAAACCGCATGGGTTTCTTATTATGGAAATAGGATATGGACAGGTTGAAGAAATTAAAAAACTTGTTTCTTTGCGCAGGTCATTTCTTGAGCCTGAAATTGTTATGGATTATGAAGGGATTGAGAGAGTAATTACCTGTGAGAAGAAAGGATAATATTGCCCAAGTATACATACTTTAACTTTTTCTTTGCGATTTTATATGCCTGCTCCAGAGTTTTAACTGGGGTAACAGAACCTGTTCTCATCTTATAATGTGGGAAATATCTCGAAAAATGCAGAGGTATATCTGTTCCTATATTTCCCACTATCCAGTTAACGAGGTCTTCAAAGTGCCTGGTTGTATCATTAAGTTCAGGTATAATAAGATTCGTTATCTCTATATGGCAGCTTGCGCTGGATATTTTTATTGTTTTCAATACAGTCTCAAGGTCTCCTTTGCAGATTTCTTTATAGAATTTTTCGTCAAAAGCTTTTAAATCGATATTCATGGCATCTATGAATGGCAGTAATTCCTTGAGCGGCTTTTCATTAATATAGCCGTTTGTTACAAGTACGTTCTTCAAGTCTTTTTCTTTAGCAAGCTTAGCTGTATCCATTACATATTCATACCATATCATTGGTTCAGAGTATGTGTAGGCAATGCCAATGGAACTTCTCTCCAGAGCCTTTTTCACAGCTTCAGATGGTGACATATACTGAGTAGGAACATTACGTTCTTGAGAGATCTGCCAGTTTTGACAGAAAGGGCAGGCAAAATTGCAGCCGGTAGTTCCTAATGAGAGGATTAAACTTCCAGGGTAAAAGTGATACAGAGGCTTTTTCTCTATAGGGTCCATTCCTTGGGAACTAACGTGGGAATATATGTTTGAGAATAGCTTATTCCCTATATTTTCTCTTGCGCCACAGAATCCGCTTTTCCCCTCCCTAATTTTACATAACTTTGGGCAGAGCAAACATTGTACAGAATCATCATTGAGCTTTTTGTAATATAGAGCTTCTTTCATAGAAAATTTATACTCTCTCCATACCTAAATGGGATCTATTCGACTTTACGTCTTTTTTGTATGTATCCGTATATTGTGCTCTATTAGGCACAATTATTTATGCAATTTGATAGATGAGTGGTCGAAAATGAGGGATTGGTATTGTCAAAATATTTTAGCCTTTTTCTTCATTTTTACTATGTGCCAAACACAAAAGTCCTATTGCCTTAAAGACTTATAATGTTTTTGCGTCAGTTCTTATGCTTTTTTTATTTCTCTTCCGGCATATAATTAATTGCTTCATCAATCATCATAACAGGGATTTCTTCTCTTATTGGATAGTATTTCTTGCAAGCATCACAAACAAGTTTATCTTTGCCTTCAAGCCTTATATCCCCTTTGCATTTTGGACACGCTAAGATATCCAGAAGCTCTTTGTCTATAGCCATAACATTTTCTCCTTTTATCTGTTAAACAAATTCTCTTTTATAAACGTCCAGGGTTTTTCTGGTAGTATTTTCCCAGTTGAATTTCTCTATTTGCTTTATGCCCATCTTTATCATATTCTCCCTCATATTGCTATCAGAAATAACTTTTTCTATTGCTTCAGCCAGGGAATCTGCATCGCTTGGCTCTATGGTTATGCCTGCATTACCAACAACTTCAGGTATTGAGGATACATTAGATGTTACAACAGGCACTCTGCTTGCCATTGCTTCTACAAGTGGCAAACCAAATCCTTCATAAAGAGAGGGAAAAACAAATACATCACATATCTGGTAAAGATCAGGTAAATCCTCAAAATCTATGTTCTGAATGCAAATTACATCTTCAGATACATTAAACTGCTCTGCATAAACCTGCAGTTCTCTAATTCTCTCCTTTTTCCCTCCAACCAAAAGAAGCTTTTGTTCTATTCCCCGTATTCTGAGTTTTGAATATGCTTCAATAAGTGTCTCAATATTTTTATGTTTCTTCATATTGCTTACATTAAGTATGTATCTTGCGTGCAGATTTAATTTGTCTCTCAGCTTTTCACATTCTTCTCGAGAAGCGTCTTTCTTGAAGATTTCAGAGACTCCATTATAGATCACGACAACTTTATCTTCTTTTATACCTAAGTAATTTACTATATCAGCTTTTGTATTTTCAGACACAGCTATTATTTTTTTTGCTCTTATAGCTATCAGCTTAAACAATGACTTAGCGTAGAAATATGCAGCCTTGTGCTTGAGGAATTGAGGGAAGATAAGATGTATTAGATCATGAACAGTAACTATCATTTCTCCCTCATATATAACAGGTATATTGTAATGCGGACAGTGCAGAAATTCTATATTCCAGAGCTTTAAAGGCTCAATAGCTTGCTCACTTATACTATAAATTGGCGAATGGAATTCCGTTATAGAAACATTAGGTTTTTGCGCATATTTAGAAAGCTCTTCATTTTTGCCTAACAGAATATAGGTGTTAGACTTATCAATATCAGGAATATTTGTAATCAGATTTCTTGTATAAGTACCAATACCCGAGTGCAAAATCATTCTGGCATCAATTGCAATACGCAAAACTAATTTCCTTTAAATGCTAAATTTTTTTGATAAAATAAGCTCGCTGAATTGGATAATAATGTTGATAATCTCTTTAATATTCAAAAACAGCCTCCTTCCGTAACCGAACTAACTATTGAACGTTTAATTACCATAGCTCAAATTGTTTAAAATCTCAATAGTCATCTTCCTGCTTGACAGGAAAATCCAGCAAAACACTGGATTCTCCAAATTGTCTACACTTGATTTTAAACAGGGCTATGGTGGGAAATTATTTTAGTTGCGGAATTGCTGGCTTTCGTCCACCTTTTGGAGGGAGATTCAGGGGGATGTAAAAATTCGCTTTATGGGCAGTCTTTGAAATTTGTTGAGGTTTTAAGCAATTTGAGCTATGGTAACAGCAGTAAATTAAATAGGAGGTCTTTATGAGGGCAAATGAGATTATAAAAGAAGTAGATGATTTGGGTCTGTCGGAGAAATTAATATTGGTTGAGGATATTTGGGATTCTATTGCTCGAAATAATGCAGAGCTGCCAATGCCAGAATGGCAAAAAGCCGAGTTGAATAAAAGATACAGTGATTATAAAAATGGAAAATTAAAGCTTCATGATTGGGAAGGTGTTCATGAGAAAGTGCTGAAGAAATTGTGATTCATTCTGTTTTTGATAATAGGCATGACCCCAAAAAACGCCCCTAACATCAGCAAATCCTCCAGGAGATCATAATGAGCCAAAATAAAGAACAAATATATGCGGCTTTGCAGCGATACTGGGGGTATGACTCGTTTCTGCCGCTGCAGGAAGAGACTGTCTTGTCTATGACAGGCAACAGAGACAGCTTAACAGTACTGCATACAGGAGGCGGCAAATCTCTTTGTTTTCAATTACCTGCTTTATTAAAGGATGGTATGGCTGTGGTTGTTTCTCCTCTGATTTCTCTTATGAAGGATCAGGTAGACAACATTAAGGGTATGGGAATAAGTTCCTGTTTCCTGAATTCCAGTCTGTCTTTTGAGCAGCAAAGGTTAGTAATTGAACGGATCAGGAAAGAGAAGATAAAACTTTTATATCTTTCCCCCGAAGGGCTGCAGAATGAGGGGACTATAAATTTGCTGGGTTCTGTCAGGCTTTCTTTTTTTGTAATTGATGAAGCGCATTGTATAAGTCATTGGGGGCATGATTTTAGAGAGAGTTACCGCAATCTTTGGATGATCAAAAAAAATTTTGAGTCCGTGAATGTGCATGCCTTTACAGCTACTGCCACTAAAGAAGTACAGCTGGATATAGTAGAACAGTTAAAACTTGTTGATCCCAAAGTGAATGTCGGTGGGGTAGACCGCCATAACTTAACTTATAGAGCAATTCCCCGCAAACAGGTTTTAAAACAAATAATGGATGTTTTAGCAAGGCATACGAATGAAGCAGGCATTATATATTGTTTGCGCCGCCGTGATGTGGATTCTATTTCGGAGAAATTAAAAAAATTGGGTATTGATAATTGCAGATATCATGCAGGCATGTCAAATGAAGATCGCCATACAGCGCAAGAGAAATTTGCTCACGAAGAAACGAATATAATTGTTGCTACAATAGCGTTTGGTATGGGGATTGATCGATCTAATATCCGTTTTATCGTTCATGCGGGAATGCCCAAAAGCATTGAACATTATCAGCAGGAAACAGGCCGCGCAGGAAGGGACAGTCTTCCTGCTTTCTGCTATATGTTTTACGGCGGTGGGGATTATAGGTTATGGAGTTTTTTTGCGGAAGAGTCTTCTGATCGTGAAGTAATGATGGCAAAGTTAAGAGCTATATATAATTTTTGCAGCCAGCCTCAATGCAGGCACAAGGTGCTGGTAAATTATTTCGGACAGGATTACGGAAAAGCCTCATGCAACGCCTGCGATTACTGCCTGAATGAGCTTGATATGGTTGATAACGCACTTATTGTCGGGCAAAAGATATTATCCTGTGTATACAGAGTAAAAGGAGAAAACTTCGGATTTGGCGCAGGACATGTGGCAGACGTTTTAAGAGGCAAAATGACTGAGAAAACAGAGCGTATGAGACATCAAGACCTTTCTGTTTTTGGCATAATGCAAAATGAGTCAGTTGTATTTATACGGCATATGATTGAACAGTTAATAGGGCAGGATTTTTTGTCTAAAGATGAAAAATTCTCAACACTTTCCCTAACAGATAGAGGAAAGCAATTATTACGAGGAGAAGTATCGCCTATATTAGCCAAGCCTATGCTTGCAGTAAAGAAAAAGGCTAGTGCAAAGAAGTCTGTCAAAAGAAAAGACAAAGAATGGGGAGAAATAGATCGTGGATTATTTCAAACGTTACGCAAAAAACGCACAGAGCTTGCGAGTGAAAAAAGTGTTCCTGCATACGTTATATTTAGTGATAACACCTTAAGAGACATAGCAGCAAAAAAGCCTGCAACCAAAGAAGACTTTGCGAATATTTACGGTGTAGGCGAAAATAAATTAAAATCCTATGCAGATATATTTATCAAAATTGTTAAGGATTATGAATGATGTAGGGACAGGTCGTGACCTGTCCGATACAAAAGATAAAATGTCAAAGATATTAACCAGAAAATCACGGAATCGTTTGGAAGGATATGATTATTCACAATCAAATTATTATTATGTAACGATTTGCACCGGTAATCAAAAAGAATGGTTTGGGAAAATTGAAAATAACCAAATATTATTAAATTATCATGGGCAAATCGTTAAACAACAATGGCAGTGGCTGGCAAAACAATATTCATATATTGAATTAGACGAATATGTTGTCATGCCTAATCATATTCATGGTATCTTAATTATGAATGATTCTATACGGACAGGTCTCGACCTGTCCCTACATAAAATTAAATCATTATCATCATTGATTGGCGCGTTCAAAACAACATCATCTAAACTAATTCATCAAAATGGGTTATCTGGCTTTACCTGGCAGCGTTCATTCTACGATCACATAATCAGAAATGATAAATCATTGGATAAAATACGTGAATACATTTCAAATAACCCATTGAAATGGGATGATGACGAAGAAAATATCAAAAATAAGAAATTAATGGGTCAGGCATCAGAATAATGGCAAAAGGACATTTAGATGAAAGCAGTATGTAATGTTTTAGACGTTGGACTTAAGGATTATATGGAAGTCTATGATCTCCAGAAAAAATTATTGGCTGAAAGGATTAAGAATAAGATTCCGGACACACTTATATTAACGGAACATTCTCCAACATTTACAATAGGCAGAAAGGGCGGCAGGGAAAATATCCTTGTCAGTAATGAGGTTCTGGGAAAGAATGGAATAAAAGTTTACGAAGTAGACAGGGGAGGGGATATAACATACCATGGCCCTGGGCAGATAGTTGGCTATCCAATTATGAATCTTGCTGAATGGAACAAGGATATACATTTTTATCTAAGGAGCTTGGAAGAGGCAATAATCAGGTTTTTATCGCATTTTAAAATAATGGCTGTCAGAATGAATAATTACACAGGTGTTTGGGTAGGGGACTGCAAGATTGCAGCCATAGGTATTGGAGTGAGCAAATGGACGACTTTTCACGGGTTTTGTATAAACATTAATCCTAACAAGAAGCATTTTGGAATGATAACTCCGTGCGGTATAACAGACAAAAAAGTAACGTCTCTGGATGAATTAACAGGAGAGACAACTGATATGGGCAAAGCAAAACAAGTTCTCGTTAATGAGTTTGGAAATTGTTTTAGAAGAGAGATGAGATATGCATAAAAAATTGCCTAATTGGCTTAAGAAAAAGATACCTGATATGAAACAGGTTGAGGAAACAAGAGACATTCTCAAAAGATTAAACTTAAATACAGTATGTGAAAACGCAAAATGTCCTAATATAGGAGAATGTTTTTCACGCCATACCGCAACCTTTATGATACTTGGGGATGTTTGCGCGCGAAACTGTAGGTTTTGCGCAGTAGAGCATGGCATTCCTTTGCCGGTTGATAAAAATGAGCCGGAAAGATTAGGCAAGGCGGTTTCCGAATTAGGATTAAAATATGTTGTTGTAACTTCAGTAACAAGAGATGATCTCAAGGATTATGGAGTGGGTCAATTTGTAGATGTTATAAACGCCATTAGGAGCCGCAATCCTGAAACCAAGATAGAGATCCTTACACCTGACTTTAAAGGCAGGGAGGATTGTGTGGAACAGGTTGCTCAAAGCAAGTCCGATGTATTTGGCCATAATATTGAAACTGTTCCAAGTTTATATGAGAATGTGCGGCAGGAAGCGGATTACAGAATATCTCTTAATTTGCTTGAAATGATAAAGAAGTTTGATTCAAGCATAGTCACGAAATCAGGTATAATGCTGGGACTTGGAGAAACAAAAAAAGAAGTTTTAAAAGTTATGGATGATTTGAGACATATTAAATGCGATTTATTGACAATTGGTCAATATTTATCTCCTTCTAAAAATCACTTTCCTGTTAAAGAATTTATTACGCCTGAAATATTTGAGGAATACAAAAAACTTGCCGAAGATAAAGGTTTTATTGTTGCATCAGGTCCTTTTGTCAGAAGTTCATACAAAGCAGATGAGTTGTTCGCATCTGCGAAACAGATACTCAACTGATGTCTGTTTCAGAACGTATTCTATTGACATTATACGGACTTGGCATTATCTTATTTGCATAAGTTTAGTGGAGAAAATTATGAATTCGTATATCAAACCGGCTGAGAGGACAAAAGAGATTAAATATGCTGTTAGAGATATTATATTAATAGCTGAAAAGGCGGCCTTTCAGGGAAAGAAGATGACTTATCTCAACATAGGCGATCCGATAAAATTTGATTTTGAAACACCGCGTCATATTATTGAGGCTGTATATAATGCAATGAAAGATGGAGTTACAGGATATTCTCCATCATCAGGAATTGATGAAGCAATTGAATCTATTAAGAATGAAGCTCATAAAAAAGGAATACGAAATATTCAGGACGCCTTTATCACAAATGGAGGAAGCGAAGCTATTGAAATAGCATTAACAAGTCTTGTGAATCCTGATGAAAATGTATTAGTGCCTTCGCCCGGTTATCCATTATACACAGCAGTGCTGGCAAAGCTTGGCGCAGGAATCAATCCATATTATCTGGATGAGGAGAATGACTGGCAGCCTGATATTAATGATATAAAAAGCAAAATAGATAAAAACACAAGAGCGATTATCCTTATAAATCCTAATAATCCGACAGGCGCAGTTTACACAAGGGAAACCCTTACTCAAATTGTTGATCTTGCTCTTGAGCATAACCTTGTAATATTTTCCGATGAAATATATGACAAACTTGTTTTTGACGCTGAGGAGCATATTTCCACTGCCTCTATCTCAAAAGAAGCGTCTATCCTTACTTTCGGTGGACTTTCAAAGTCATACCTTTCCCCGGGACTGCGTATTGGATGGTGTGTTGTAAGCGGTAAAGAGGAAAATTTGGGAGACTATTACAGAGCTATGCAAAAACTAACACGAGCAAGACTCTGCGCAAATCACCCTGAACAATATGCAATAAAACCGGCTTTAGAAGGAGATCAATCGCATATAAAAGAAGCTAATGCAAAGCTTAAACGAAGAGCGGATATTACATACCAGATGCTCAATACTATTCCAAACGTCAGTTGTGTAAAACCAAGAGGCGCTTTTTACGCATTCCCTAAAATAGATGTGCCTGTATCAGACGAGAAATTTGTTTCTGATCTGATCTATGAAACCGGGGTTGTTGTTGTTCCAGGCGCGGGATTTGGACAGAAGCAGGAAACAAAACATTTCAGGATTGTTTTCTTGCCGAAAGAAGATATACTAAGAGAGGCATATGAAAAAATCAGGCAATTTATAACCAAGGAGGAGTTCTAATGAAGCAAGTCAAAATAGGTGTCATAGGAGTAACAGGTAGAGGAGTATTGTGGAAACACTGGCATAAACCTGAAGGAAAATCAATAGTTGCCGGTGGAGCAGATATTTCAGAGGACGCATTACAAAAGTTTAAGAGCGAAATTAAAGAAAAAGTCTTTACTACATTAGATTATAAAGAGCTGCTCAAAAGAAAGGATATTGACGCAATAGCTGTTATGACTCCTGATTTTACGCATGAGGAATACGCTGTAGCTGCACTTAATGCAGGGAAACACGTTTTTCTGGAAAAACCAATGGCTATTACTACAGAGGGTTGTGACAATATTCTGAAAGCGTGGAAACAATCAGGTAAAAAGCTGATGATCGGATTTAATATGCGCCATATGCGCATTTTCCAGACAATGAAGGACATTGCAGATACAGGCACTATTGGCGAGATAAAAGCAGTCTGGGTGCGGCATTTCGTTGGTCGTGGCGGAGCATGGTATTTCCGCACATGGATGTCTGAGAGAAAGAATTCAACAGGTCTTCTTCTGCAGAAAGCAGCTCATGATATTGATATGATTCACTGGATTACCGGCTCCTACACTAAGAAGGTGGCAGCTTTCGGCAGTCTGGACTTCTACGGAGGCAATAAACCAAATGATTTAACGTGTCCTGAATGTTCGGAAAAAGAGACATGCACGGAATTTGAATCAGATAAACATAGTATCAAATGCGCTTTTCGCAAAGCAATTGATGTTGAAGATAACAGTGTTATGATTATGGAACTGGAAAACGGGATAAAAGCATCGTATGAGCAATGTCACTTTAGCCCGGATTACTGGAGGAATTATACATTCATCGGCACTGAAGGCAGAATGGAAAATCTTGACGACACTAGCAAAGTAATTGTAAAAACAAGACGCTCAGGCAAATGGAAAGAATTCTCTGACAGAACCTATGACCTTAAGCCTGTTGAAGGCGGACATGGCGGAGCTGATCCGGTTATAAGTAAGGATTTTGTGGACATGCTTCTTACCGGCAAAGAACCTGTTTCAACCCCTGAAGCCGGCAGAATGTCTGTAGCAACAGGATGCGCAGCAACAGAATCATTAAGAAATGGCGGAAAGATGATGTATATCCCTTTAATGCCTGATTTGGTTTAAACCTCTAAAAAACTTTGAGTTGACAGATAGCCAGATTCATTTATAAGATTATGCATATAACAGTTACGCATATATACGTAATAGTAAACACTCAGTGAAGCACAATATGGGAAATTCTAAATCCGAATATCTAAACTCTAAACAAATTCAAATAACCAAAACACAAAATTCAAAACAGTATGACTTGGAAGATCGTACTCTTGAGTTTGCAAGAAGGGTGAGAGCATTTATAAAGAAGTTACCTAAAACAATAGGGAACATTGAAGATGGGAAACAGGTTATTAGGTCATCGGGCTCAGTTGGTGCGAACTATATTGAAGCTAATGAGTCATTAAGCAAGAAAGATTTCGCAATGAGAATCAAGATTTGTCGTAAAGAAGCGAAAGAAAGCCGATATTGGTTGAATTTGATAGACACGAGCAATAATACTGACTATGATAAGGAAAGAAGGAATTTAGATCAAGAAGCTTTAGAACTTACAAGGATTTTTGGATCAATAGTTGAAAGCTCAAAATAATGTTTAGAACATTTGTATTTAGATTTTTGAATTTATTTAGGATTTGATGTATAGAAGAGGTAATATGAGAGACATTGTTTATTCTGAACATTTGAGGGCTAAGATGAGTTTGAGGCATATACCTGAAGAGTTACCGAGAACTATATATAAGCAAACTAATGAGAAATACTATGACAAAGCGACTAAACACAAAATTGCTTTACAAATAGTAGAATATAAAAATAGATTAAGGGAGATGGCTGTTTCTTATGATGAAACAGAAAAGGAAACAATCATTATCACAATTCATCCAATCAAACCTTATCAGAAAATAAATAGAATAAGAACAGGGAGGTGGGTTAGAATATGAAAAAGAAAAAACCTTTGGTGAGTTATGACGAGAAAAGTGACGTTATTTATATAGTTTCTAAGCCAGGGGAGGAAGAGCAATATGTAGAAATAGCTCCAGGTGTTAATGTTGAACTTGATGACAGGGGAGAGGTAATAGGGATTGAAATCTTGAATGCCTCAAGTTTTCTAAAGCCTGTTGTTCGTCCACTTATTCATCATATGGAACTGGCGTAATAAACTACAGAGAAAAACTTAGCAGAACCTTTTGTGCTCAATAACAATTGAGAACGCAAAATAATGTTTAGAACATTTGGATTTAGGATTTTGTGTTTGTTTAGGATTTAGATATTAGAATTT
>JAGMBN010000032.1 GCA_023129655.1 bacterium
CTCTGTTTCCTCTTCTATTTTTAAGATCACTCTGCCTGATGGTAAATATAAAATAATTGCAGCTGCGAGGGGCGGCATGAAGAAGGGCATAAAGCTCTTTGAATTGGAGAAAGGTATCAAGCAATCACTAAAGGTAAAAACGAAGGAGATCTCTGAAATTGTTAAAATATTTCCTGAATACAAAAACAGAGTCAAGGAATACAGTTTTGATGTGGAGATTGCAGATAAGAGCTTAGACTTAGAGATTGCATCCGGGACTATCTTTGGTTTAAGAGTAATCCCTGAAGATAAAAATGAAAAAGAATTAAAGTTTGACTTTGGCATGGAGGAATCTTCGGTAAAGAATGGATATAAAAGAGTATCTGCCCCCAAATTTGCTTCTATATCCATTAAAGGTATAGGGGGTGATTGTACACCGCGTATAAGAGTAATAGAAGATAAAGAGCATTTATTTTCTGTATATCTGAAGAGTGATACTCCAAATTTCCCAGTGTATATGTCTGTTTTGGGTTATCCGACTTTATGGAGGACAGGCAAGAAACATGTGGTTAAAGTAGGAACAGAGTGGAAACAATACACTCTTTCATTTGTGCCAAAGAGTGACACAGTCTACTTTGCTGTAGGAACTTGCGGCAAACCCGGTACTCTCTGGATAGATGAGATGGAGCTGAAGATGTCAGAAGAACCAACAAAGTAATGTTTAAATAATTTCAAGGAGTTTTTATGTCAAGCGATGATAAGTTGCGTGCAGTTGTTATTGGCTGTGGGGGAGGAGCGACATCTTTTCTCAAGGCGCTTTCGTGCCATAAGCGTTATGTTCTTGCCGGTGCCGCTGACCTGAATAAAGATGTGCTTAAAAATGTAAAACACGAGTATAATTGTCCGAATGTATACACGGACTACACGAAGATGTTTTCAGAGATAAAGCCGGATGTCGTATGTGTGCATACATATCCGCCTTCGCATCATTTAATTGTCCGTGAAGTCCTGAAACATCCTGTCAGGGGTCTTATTACTGAAAAGCCTCTTGGTGATACAGTTGAGCACGGAAGGGAGATAGTAAAAAATATAAAAGCAAAACTTTTGCCGGTACAGATACCGCATGGTAATGTCCTTATACCACGCGGGAAAGAGGTGCTTGAACGTGTGAAAAATGGGCAGATTGGCGATATCCAGATTGTTGAAATACAAAACAGGTATTGGGATTTCATCAATGCCGGCATACATTGGTTTCATTATTTTATCATGCTGACAGGCAATGAAGACATTGACTGGGTGATGTGCGCTACAGAGTCATCAACGAAGACGTACCGTGATGGTATGAGAGTTGAGACTACAGGTGTTTCATATATAAAGACCGCCTCTGGAAAGAGGTGTATATGCAATATAGGAGATGAGGTTGATGTGGCCGGTTCTTTTGATGATCTTTCCTACCGTATTATCGGAACAGAAGGGATAATTGAATGGGGGAATGGCGGTGAGTTTGCTAAAGGTTATTTTATTCAGAATAAGGAGTATCCAGTCCGTGAATACGTAAAAGCAACATCTAAAGGAAATAAAACTGATTATCTTGATATTCTTGCTGATGAGATTGAGAATGGCAGGCCCGATTACCGGAACATTGATGCATCTATGACAGCGCTTGAACTTGTTGAGGCAAGCTACCTGTCTAGCAAGTATGGGCAGAAGATACTTTTCCCCTGGAATAAGGGAAAAATAGCAAAGCTTAAAACAGATGATGAGTTTTGGCCTGGTATCCCTTATGACGGCAAGGGGGGTATGCGTGACGGGAAAACTTTTTACACAAAGGAAAAATAGAGATGAATAGAAAGGCAGATAGAAAAAAGATACTTTTTGCAATAATTGGAGGAGCGGGATGGCGCGCCCGGTTCTACTTGGAAATCGCCCGTGCTTGCCCTGAAATATTCAGTGTGACCGGAGCTGTTATAAGGAATAATGAAAAAAGAGCCTTATTCACCGATGAGTGGGGTATACCTGCATACAGTTCAATAGACGAAATGCTTAAAAAAACTAATTATGATTTCGTGCTAAGTTCTGTTAAAGGAGAATCGGAGCAGAGGATTTTGATTGATCTTGCAGAGAGAGATGTGCCTGTGCTCATTGAAACTCCGCCTGCAAGAGATTATAAAACGCTTATTGACATTTATGCGAAGATGAAGGGAAAAAAGGCGCGTGTCCAGGTGGCTGAACAGTACACTTTTCAGCCCCATCACGCTGCGCGTCTGGCTTTTATAAAATCAGGCGTTATAGGAACCATCTCTGAAGCCAGGGTTTCAGTTGCTCACGCATTTCATGCTGTCTCTCTGATGCGCCATTTTCTCGGCATTACGAAAGAGTGTGCGAAAATCAGTTCCTGGTCATTTAAGCCTGCCCTGGTGCAGGGGCTTTCACGGGGCGAGTATCCTGAAAAAGAGGAAGTAAAGAATGTAGTTGAAAATATTACACGCTATGATTTCGGAGACAAAATGGGGCTGATTGATTTTACAGCAGGGCAATATGAGTCATGGATACGCAGTCAGCGAGTTTTAATAAGGGGGGATAGGGGAGAAATAATAGATTATAAGGTAAATTATCTGAAGGATTTTCTTACGCCTGTCGAACTTGACTTTAAACGCCATCAGACAGGTATGAATGGCAGCCTGGAAGGTAATTACCTTAAAGGTATACAGATTGGCAGTGAATGGGTGTACAAAAATCCTTTCATCCCGGCTGTGATGTCTGATGAGCATATAGCTATTGCCACAGCAGTCGAAAAGATGGGTGAATATGTACATACAGGGAAGCAGTTTTACTCGCTGGCTGAGGCATGCCAGGATACATACATGGATCTCATGGCACAGAGAGCATGCAAGGAAGGAAAAACAATTGAAACTGAATATCAGATCTGGAGCGATGATCTCTGATTTTGATGAATCTATTGTGCAATATACCCCAAAACAGAGAATGCTCAATGCTTACAGAGGAATATTTAGTGATAGATATCCTGTAGCTCCTGAATTCTGGCGTTACTATCCTGCTAAAGTGTTAGGGGTAGATATGATCGAGTTTGAGCAAATACCACATTGGCAAGCGCTTCAAGCTGCATTCAAAAAGTGTAACTGTGAAGGCTGGGGAGGTATTTCGCCTGATGTGAAGAATCCGGATGTGGAAACCACGTCGAAATTTGAAAAAATATCAGAAACAGAATATTACAAATCTACAACGATCAAATTCATGAAACATGAGTTTTGTTCCAAACGGATATATACCAGGGAAGAACCTTCGTGGGAAGTTGAATGCCTGGTTAAAGATGAGAAGTATCTCGGTTTTTACGTAGATATGATGCTCTCGGAGAAGGTGGCTTTTGATTTTTCATCCGTCAATAACGCTTATTTCTCTGTAGGCGAGGATTATCTTCTTGAACTTAGTCTCGGACTGCCTTTTTTCGACTTTATTGCCGGAGCAATGGGATTTGAGAAGGCTGTTTTATATTTTATGTCCGGGAATGATGCTATTCTCAGGGATTATCGGAAGAGATATATCAATTTCAACATAGAAAAGATTAGGCAGGCGTGTAAAGAAACTAAAATGGAATCATTTTTTATAGGTAGTAGTTCTTCTTGTAATTCACTGCTTGGCCCAAGGTTATGGAGACAATGGGATAAACCTTTCATTCAAGCTGTTTCAGAGGAGGTTCACCGACAGGAAAAACTTTTGCACATACACTTCCACGGCAAGTCCATAGAAACGGTAGCTGATTTTGTCGAGATCGGTATTGATGCTGTTTGTCCCTTTGAACGGCCACCTGGAGGAGATATATCTGATCTGAGTCTTCTACGAAAATTACTGGGCGGAAAGGTTGCTATGAATGGCAATGTTCATACTGTGGAGACTCTAATAAGAGGTTCAGCAGAGGATGTTAAGCGAGAAGTGAGAGAAATCAAGGATGCCTTTGTGGGCGAGCCCAGACTTATAATAGGAACAGGGGATCAGGTTGGAAAGGAGACTCCAGAGGAAAATATTTTTGCGATGATTGAAACGGCAAGAAGTACGAGAAGGTGAGATAAAATGTCTGATAAAATTTCTATAGCTGTTCTTCTTAACAGTGGAAAACGAATTTTATTTTCGGAACTTGTTTTGGGAGAGGAGTACGAGAACACAATTGAAGGAATTTTTCTTCATATGGGTAAAGGAATGCCGATGCCCATAACGGTTGTGTCGTCTGCTCCGGATGAATTTGTGGCAAGCATTGAATATAACCTTTATACAGATATTAAAAATTACCATACTGTGATTGTTCCGGATTGCGGCAGGTCGTTCAGCAATAAACTGCAGCTTGTGGACTTTTGGAATTTTAATGAAGAAAATACTGTTTGTAATATCAAGATGCCAATTTATATTTTTACAGGTCAGGACAAATATACGAGTATGGCCTTTGGAATTATTGGTGAAAATTATGAGACACGCTTTCAAACATTAGAGCCAAAAGCAGACCGGGCGCTTGTGGTCTATATGCGGCGGCTTTCACTGCAGATCAAACGCGGCACTGAGTTCTCGCCAATTCCTGAGCGTGTTTCGCAAAAGAACAGCGACCATTCAATTCGTGAGTATATCTATTTTCGCAGACTGGATGAAAAAACGAAACAGCCGTGGCTGCTAACGCTCCGTGACTTTGCAGAGCACCAAAAAACATTATACAATTTGCCGGATATTACCTGTAAGACTTCAATGTCTCCATTGTGGTGCAGTTGGACTGATTGGTTCAGCAATAATGTTACGGATAAGGTAATCATGGAAAATGTTAAAGAAGGACTTTCTCTTGGGATTAAAAATTATATTATTGATGATGGCTGGTTTGGCCCAGGGCTGGATAGTGATTACGAGATAGAGTTGAATATCGGGGATTGGCGTCCGGACCCGGATAAGATATGTAATATGAAGAAACTCGTAAGCAATATAAAAAAGCTGGGAGGCAGACCGCTTATCTGGTGTGCGCCGCATGCTGTTGCAAAAGCCGCTGATTGTTTTGAAAAAAGAAAAAAGTACCTGATCAGAAAGAAAAGCGGTGAATTGTTTTTAACACCAAATAAATTCCATTCCTTATGTTTCATGTGTCCGCAAGCCAGGGATATAATGGCCGACATTTGTGCCGGGTTTATAAGCGAATGGGATTTTGACGGAGCGAAGTACGATCTTTTTAATTGTGTTGTAATGGACGAAAATGGTGCTTGTGCCAGTACAGAACATGAACATGACACACATAGTATGATTGAGGGACTTAGCCTGACTATGGAGCTGATCGCCAAAAAGTGCCGCGCGTTAAAACAAGACTATATTATTGAACTCAAGCAGAATTACGGAACACCCTTTCTCGCGCAATGGGGAACAATGATGCGTGCCGGTGATACGCCATACAATAGCGAAGGTAATTTTCAGCGGACCCTATACAACCAGGCATATACACCCTATTCGGTAAACGATTACCAGACCATTACGAGCGAGGACAGTCCAATAGCAGCAGCAGTGATTATTATAAAGATGATAGCTGTCGGTATTCCCAGCTACAGCATAGATTTTTCAAGGTTGAATGCCGAAAATAAACGTGTGTTGGCCCATTACAACAATTGGTATAATGACAATGTTGACGTATTTATGAATTACCGTCAACCGTTAGATGCAGACAATAATATTTTTAAAATACCGGCTTCGCAATTAGACTATTATTTTTTGGTAAATGAAGGCGGAGAGTTTATGCTTAACAGGTCAGCAGTGGTAATAAACGGTACTTTCAAAGAAGAATTTCATATACGTTGCGCTGACAAGAAAAATGTTGAACTAAACCTGTTTGATCACTTTGGCGTAAAAACGGAGAAAATAAGTATTGCGATAAACGGACATGTATGTATACCCGTCTCGCCGGGCGGAATGGCCGAAGTGGACTTTAAATAGTACATCATAAACAAACGAAAAAGGAGACACACAATGCAGCAGCGTATGCTAGAGAGGTTTAAGAAGAAATTAATAAAAGAAAGAGAAAAGTTGCTTGCAGATGTTAATCACATACGGAACGAGGAACTGAGCAAGTCTCCGAGAGATGCTACCGGTGAGCTTTCAGGATATGCTAATCATATGGCGGATGGGGGGACTGATACTATAGAGAGACAGGTCTCTCTGGGTTTAATGTCTAATGAAGAAGCTATGCTCCTTAAGATTGATGAAGCTCTTCAAAGAATAAGTGATAAGACGTACGGTGTGTGCGAATTATGCAAGGAGAAAATTTCGCAGGAACGACTTAACGCTATGTCGTATGCAACATACTGTATAAAGTGCAGGTCGCAGGAAGAAAACGGAAACAATAATAAGGTTTAATGATAATCTTCTTATTTGCTCTATCTGTATTTCTAATAGATCAGGTTATAAAATTTTATATACTAGAGCATCTTTATTTAGGGCAGGAAATATCTGTTATTAAAAATATATTCAGCATTACCTTTGTCACAAATAAAGGGGCTGCATTTGGCTTATTTTCAAATTCCAACTTTCCTTTTGTCTTAATATCCACAGCAGTGCTTGCATGTATGACATTCGTATTTATTTCGTTTAATAGAGACGTTATATCAAAAAAAACGAAGGTTTGGATAAGAATTGCGTATGGATTAATTTTAGGCGGCGCGCTTAGTAATATGCTGGATAGAATAAGAATAGGGGAGGTTATTGATTTTTTGGACTTTCATATCTGGCCCGTATTTAATATTGGAGATTCTGCAATATGTGTGGGGGCTGGGATATTTGTGTTGAATATTTTGAAGAACAAGGCACAAAGTGGCAAAGGCACACAGGCACAAAGAAAAAACAATTAAAAGCTATGTATCCAATATTATTTAAAATCGGTCCGGTAACTGTTTATTCATATGGGGTAATGGTTGCTGTCGCCTTTCTTGTTTCTGTGTATTTCGCAAGCCGTTCAAATGAGAAAATTGCAGATCTTGGGCTTGTCCTTTTAATTTCAGGCATAGTTGGTGCTAGATTATTATACGTTCTTACAGAAATAGAATATTACAGAGCAAATCTCTTTGAGATACTAATGATTTGGAAAGGGGGACTGGTTTTTTATGGCGGATTTATTGCTGCATTTGTTTGCGGTTGGGTATTTTTAAAAAGGAATAAAATGCCTGTTCTGAAAACCTGTGATCATATAATTCCATATCTTGCATTAGGTCAGGCAATAGGAAGAATCGGATGTTTCTTTAATGGATGCTGTTTTGGAAGGCCGACAAATCTTCCATGGGGAATGATATTCCCGGGAGGAAGTATAGCAGGGGATACATATCCTAGCATTCATATTCATCCAACACAGCTGTATTCTGTTTATACAAATTTTTTAATATTTGGAGTACTCTTATTATTTAAAAATTGGAAGAAGTTTGACGGGCAGATCTTATATCTGTATTTAATTCTATATTCTGTATCAAGATTTCTTATAGAATTTCTGCGAGCAGACAACCCACAGATATTGCTGGGACTAACAATATCTCAGGTGATTTGCGTTGTGTTATTTCTAGCAGGAGTAATTATGTGTGTCGTCAAAGGCTTGTTGACATTACGTACGTCATATGATACGCTTTAAATGGAGGGGATTAAAATGACAATGCTTACAGCAAGTAAGGCAAGAATCGGACTGTATAAACTGCTGGATAAAATAGCTGAATCTCATGAACCTATTCAGATTACAGGCAAAAGGCATAATGCTATTTTGATTGCAGAAGAAGATTGGCGCGCAATCAACGAAACATTATATCTTCTCTCAATTCCGGGAATGAGAGAGTCTATCCGAGAAGGATTAAAGACACCTCTCAAAAATTGCAGCAAGAGACTAGAATGGTAAATTGGGAACTCGTTTATACAAAACAAGCGCAAAAAGACGCCAAAAAGCTTTCTGCTTCGGGTCTGTGCTCAAAAGCAGAAGCTATCCTTGAAATAATAAAGTCAAATCCATTTCAAACTCCTCCTCCTTTTGAAAAGCTGGTGGGCGATTTAAAAGGAGCCTACTCTCGCAGGATAAATATTCAACATCGTCTTGTTTATCAAGTTATGATACGATATAAAATGGTGAAGGTTATACGAATGTGGACTCATTATAGATAATGAAATTACATACACTAACAGCTTATGAACTTGCTAAGTTGCTTACTTCCATGGATACCAAAACTCTCCGAATAGTTTCAAAAGTCATACTTGAAAATTATACAGATTATTAATGCTTTATAACAACTTTCTGAATTCCTCTACAGTTAAACCCATGTCAGAAATAATACTTTTTAATGTGCGTCGTTTTATAATCTTCCCCCGATGTCTGGGAACTATAGTATGTCTTCTGTCCGACCTTCTTCGCCATACTTCATGACTACCTTTTGCCTGCCGATGGAATTCAAACCTGCTTTTTTGAAGGACACGTATGATTTGGGAGTCTGTAATACTCGGGAACCTTATTCCCATTTCACTTAGCCCCTGCTGCAACAGGAATACTGGAGGTTACTATTGTGTTTCCTTGAAGCAGCGGAACTTCAGGTAATTCTTTATTTAACTCTTGATAGGATTTGAGTATTACTTTGATTGCGTCTTCAATATTCTCCATAACTTCGGCATAAGTGTCTCCTTCTACATGACAACCTTGCAGCATTGGGCATTCTGCATAATAGCCGCCTTCTTCCAAACACTCTACCATTATTGGATACAGATACTGCTGCATTTCTTAATTCTCCTTTCAAATTTGTCTCCATTATAGCCAAATTTTGGAAAATATCAATATCAGAAGCCACAAGCTATTTCAAACATCCACCAGAACCAGAATCCTCTCGATTCTTCAGTTTGAGGTTGTATTTTGAAGAAATAGGTTTACAATAATGTGCCTATAATTAACAGGGCAGGGGAGATGGAATTACACACACTAACAGCTCATGAACTTGCTAAACTGCTGAGAAGCAGGGAAGTGAGTTCCGAAGAACTTACCAGAGCATTATATGAGCATATAGAAAAGACGGATGAAGAGATTGGAGCGTATATTACCTTAACAAAGTATATAGCCATTGAACAGGCAAAGGAAGCTGATAAAAGGATAAAGGAGAAAAGGGGCGTCGCCCCGTTGACAGGGATTCCGATTGCAATAAAAGACAACATGTGCATTAAGGATGTTCGGACTACATGTGGGTCTAAAATGCTCAGTAATTTCATTCCTCCATACAATGCTGCAGTAATAAACAAGTTGAGAGAGAACGGGTTGGTATTTCTTGGCAAGACAAATATGGATGAATTTGCTATGGGGTCATCTACAGAAACTTCCTATTTAAAAGTTACCAGAAATCCATGGGATACGAACACCATTCCCGGTGGTTCCAGCGGAGGGTCTGCAGCAGCTGTTGCGTCTGATCAGGCGATTTTATCTATTGGTTCCGATACAGGAGGTTCTATTCGCCAGCCTGCGTCTCATTGCGGCATAGTTGGTATGAAGCCTACTTATGGCAGAGTGTCAAGGTATGGGCTTGTAGCCTTTGCTTCGTCTCTTGACCAAATAGGTCCTTTGACCAAGGATGTTCAGGATTGCGCTGTGCTTCTTGAAGTAATAAGCGGATACGATCCTCTTGATTCAACATCAGTAAATATGAACGTTCCTGATTATATGAGCTTTCTCAATAAGGATATTAAGAATATTAAAATCGGAGTTCCAAAGGAGTATTTTGTAGAGGGAATTGATAAAGATGTGAAATCATCCATAAAAGCAGCTATAAAGAAATTGGAGGAACTCGGGGCTATTATTGAAGAGGTGTCTTTGCCGCATACCGAGTATGCTGTTGCAACATATTATATTATTGCTCCTGCAGAAGCGAGCTCTAATCTGGCAAGATATGATGGGGTTAAATATGGATACAGAGCAAAAGTGGAGGGTGCTGATAAAGACTTATTAGGTATGTATGAGGATACGAGAAAAGAGGGTTTTGGCGCGGAAGTGAAACGCAGAATAATGCTTGGAACCCACACATTAAGCTCAGGTTATTATGATGCGTATTACTTAAAAGCGCAGAAGGTGAGGACTCTTATCAAGCAGGACTTTGATCAGGTTTTCAAAGGATTTGATCTCTTAGTTACTCCAACATCTCCTACTCCTGCGTTTAAAATAGGAGAAAAAATAGATGATCCTCTGCAGATGTATTTATCTGATATATTTACAATACCCACTAATTTAGCAGGCTTGCCTACTATATCTCTTCCGTGTGGGCTTAGTAAAAATGGACTGCCAATAGGGCTTCAACTAATCGGCAACTATTTTGATGAAGGAAGAATTTTGCAGGTTGCGCATGCTTTTGAGCAGAATACAAAAAGTTCATCCTTATGAAAAGCGAGAACCCCGAATTACCTTGTTATGCGCATTTTTGTTAATGGCCAGTACACGAAGAACGCTTTGCCTAACAAGTTCTTTTTGGGAACAAATCCCCAGAAGCGAGAATCTTTGCTGTTTTTTGTATTGTCTCCCATAACAAAATATGCATCATCAGGTATCTTAATCAGCCCTTCTCCGTACATTCCCTCATTGTAATAATAGCGTTCCGTTATTGCTTGAGGAGCTCTCAGCTCTTTTTTGTTTATAAAAACACTTCCGTCTTTTATCTGTATTGTTTCTCCTGGAAAACCTACCAATCTTTTTATGAAATCCTTTTTGGGATTAACAGGATACACAAAAACTATGATATCTCCCCTCTTTGGCTTTGTAAAATAGTATACAAATTTATTTACCATAATGTGATTCCCTATATTCAATGTAGGGATCATTGATCCTGTTGGTATTTTAAAAGTCTGGATGATAAGAGTAACAATTATTAACGCAAAAATAGATGCAGATCTTGCAGAATCCACATATTCAAAAATAAATTTAAGCACCTTTCTGTGCTTAGAGGAGCCTTTGTCTCTTTTAATAAAGTACTTTAATACAGCACTTGCTATAATCAATCCTATCGCAAGATAAAGGATATGCATCGGTACTCTTTTAATCAATATATTCATTAACCCACCTTAATCATAGCCACAAATGCCTCTTGCGGAATAGAAACACTTCCTATCTGTTTCATTCTCTTCTTGCCTTTCTTCTGCTTCTCTAAAAGCTTTCTTTTCCTTGTAACATCTCCTCCGTATAGTTTTGCAATAACATCTTTTCTCAAAGCGGAAATAGTTTCTCTAGCAATAACTTTGCTTCCTATTGCCGCCTGGATAGCAATGCTTATAAGCTGCTTTGGTATTGTCTGTTTCAACCTGCCTGT
>JAGMBN010000033.1 GCA_023129655.1 bacterium
CTATTTTTTTTGCTTCCTCAGACAGTTTCTTATTCTGAAGTATTTGGACATGAAAAAGCCTCGCAACAAGAATAAGAAGAGCAATGTTTATCGTTATCACAACAATTGCTGTACGGCGTTTATGCTCGGAGTTTAGACTACCCATTCAATATAACCTTACTATACACCATCTTTTAGACGGGACAAGCCCTATATCCTTAGCTATGCTTTCTATACGCTGAGGAGATCTTAAAGAAGATACATTCAACTGTAATGTGCGATTTTCTTCTGCTAGCATTGTGCGTTCACTCTTTAACTTATTGATACAGTAGCCGCTTTTCACAATCTCAATATGCTGCCATACGTAAAATATACCAAGCAATATAAAAGGAATAATCCACAAAAAATATCTAAATGTTGAAACTGTCTTTTTTAGACTTTTTTCTCTATACATTTACTATTTCTTTTCTATAACTCTCAGTTTTGCGCTTCTGGAGCGGATATTTTTGTCAAGTTCTTCCTTTGTTGGTGTTAGGGGTTTTTTATAGATAATTTTGGCTTGCTCATTTATTTTAAATTCCCTGAACTTGTTTTTTGCAATCCTGTCTTCTAAAGAATGAAATGACATTATGCACATTCTGCCTTCCTTTTTAAGAAGACCAAAGCCGTATGTAATTGCAGCAGATAAATCTTCCAATTCATTATTTACAGCTATTCTTAAGGACTGGAATATCCTTGTGCCAGGATGAATTCTATATCTTCTTAGAGGGATAGCCTTCTTTATTATGGTTACCAAGTCAGACGTTGTTTGTATGGGTTTCTTATTTCTTTCTGCTACAATTCTGGATGCAATTCTTCTGGAGTATCGTTCTTCTCCATATTTAAAAAAAATTTCAGCTAATTCATCGCAGGATAAATTATTAATCAGGCTCTGAGCTGTTAGAATAGAAGAGCGATCCATTCTCATATCCAATGGTCCATTTTTACTAAAACTAAATCCTCTTTCAGGATTATCTATTTGATACGAAGACATCCCAACATCAAAGATAATGCCATCTATCGCTTTTATATTTAACCTGCTGCAGATATCTGTAATATTTAAAAAATTATTGTGAACAAGCTTGAACGAACCGGCAAACTTTTCTAATCTTCTCTCCGTTATCTCCAGAACTGATTTATCGCAGTCTATGCCAATCAGAAAACCTTTGGGATGTATAACATTCAGTATTGCCTCGGCATGTCCTCCCTCACCGACTGTGCAATCAATGTATATGCCTTCAGGTTTAATACACAGAAGTTTTAAAACTTCATTAAGTAAAACAGGTATATGCTTGAATATCATTGAATATCAAATTTCTAATTGTTCCGCAATTTCATTAACAGATCTCTCTGTGTTTTTTGAATATGAAATCCAATTCTCCTTGCTCCATATCTCTATGCGGTTCATAACTCCAATGACAATAACGTCCTTTATTATTTGCGCATAATTCTTCAAATATAAAGGAATTGATATTCTTCCCTGCTTGTCTATTGTGCATTCAGAAGCGCCGGAAAATAAGTGTCTGGTGTAAGCGCGAGCATCCTTGCCTGTAAGAGGCAAAGCTTTTGTCTTATTTTCAAACAATTTCCATTCATCAACTGTAAATAAGAATAAACAGTTATCCAGTCCTTTTGTAATAATGAACCTTTCAACAAAAGTTTCCTTTATTTTCCCTCTAAGACGCATAGGGATAATTAGACGGTTTTTCTCATCCAGCGCATGCGCAAATTCACCGTAAAACATAAGTTATCCCCACAATCCACAGCTTTTCCACCACTTTTCTCCACTTCTCACCATGCACGATAACACAATACTGCGTAACGTGTCAAGCCCCTGTGCGCAAGAAATGTGGCAAACCGGAAGTCAAACCGGAAGCATAACTTGACAATCAAGAGTCAATAATTATAATGCCAACAGTGAATTAGGAAATTGGGAGCGCATATGAAATTTGACGGAAAAACAGCGATTGTGACCGGTGCGGCTCAGGGTATTGGGAAGGAAATAGCATGCAGTCTGGCGAAGGAAGGCGCAAATATTGTGATTTCGGATATAGATATTGAACATGCGGAACAAACAGCAGATCAGATAAGAAAAACGGGAAGAGAAACGCTGGTTATAAAAGCTGACGTTTCTATACCTGATGAAGCCGTAAACATTGTAGAAAAAACGATTGACAAATTAGGAAGTCTGGATATACTCATCAACAATGCCGGAATAACCAGGGATAACTTTATTTTGCGCATGAAGGATGAGGACTGGGATAAGGTGTTGGCAATAAATCTTAAGGGAACATTTAACTGCATTAAAGCGGCTGCTAAAGTTATGTTAAAGCAAAGAAAAGGCAGAATAGTAAACATGGCGTCCATTATAGGATTAATAGGCAATGCCGGACAGGCGAATTATGCCGCTTCTAAAGCGGGTGTAATTGCCCTAACCAAGTCTTGCGCCAAAGAATTCGGTTCAAGGGGAATAACTGTTAATGCTATAGCGCCTGGTTTTATAAGCACAAAAATGACAGAAGTGCTTAAAGAAGATACAAAGCAAAAAATGCTGAGCAATATTCCGTTGGGTAGATTTGGACTACCGACTGATGTTGCAAATCTTGTTTTATTTCTTGTCTCTGATGAAGCAAATTACATCACAGGACAGGTAATTAATGTAGATGGCGGAATGGTAACTTAAAGTTTTTTAAAAAAAGGAGGAAACGAAGTATGGCAAATGAAAAAAGAGTGAAGGAAATTATTGTTGAACAGCTTGGTGTAAAGCCTGAAGAGGTTACCAATGAGGCATCATTTGTTGATGACTTAGGCGCTGATTCATTAGATACAGTAGAACTTGTTATGGCGCTTGAAGAGGAATTTGATATTGAAATACCTGATGAAGACGCGGAAAAGATTGTTACAGTTGTGGATGCAGCAAATTACATAGATAAACACGTCCAGTAGAAGTGCTAAATTCTAAGCACGAATATCTAAATCCCAAACAATATCAAATGATCAAAATACAAATGTTCAAAACAATGTTTTGGATTTAGAAAATTTGAGTTTAGAATTTGTTTAGAATTTAGATATTAGGATTTAGGATTTTTTTTGATATTGAGGATTAGTCATGAATAAAAACAGAGTTGTTATAACAGGCATAGGAGCAGTAACTCCTGTTGGTAATAATACTGATGTTTTTTGGAAAAACATATGCGATGGAAGAAGCGGTGTAGATCGTATTGCTTTGTTCGATCCATCGGATTTTGACAGCAAGATAGCGGGGCAGATTAAAGATTTTGACTCTTCTGTGTATCTTAACCAAAAAGAAATAAGAAGGATGGATCGTTTTGTTCAGTTTGCTGTTGCCTGTAGTAAAATGGCATTAGAGAACAGTGGATTGGATATAGATAAAGAAGATAAGAACAGAATAGGCGTTATTGTAGGTTCCGGAATTGGCGGATTAAAGGTAATTGAGGATCAGCACAAGATACTCTTACAGAAAGGACCTTCAAGGGTATCTCCTTTTCTTATTCCAATGCTGATAATAGATATGGCAAGCGGGCATATTGCAATTCAATTCGGCTTTAAGGGACCGAATTTTGCAATCGCTACTGCATGCGCTTCAGGCTCTCATGCAATAGGAGAAGCTTTTAGGATTATTCAAAGAGGAGAAGCGGACATAATGGTAGCAGGGGGAACAGAGACTGCAATAACTCCTCTTGGCGTTGCCGGCTTCTGTAAAATGAAGGCTCTTTCCACAAAAAATGATGAGCCAAGGAAAGCAAGCAGGCCGTTTGACAGAGATAGAGATGGTTTTGTAATGGGAGAAGGAGCTGGTATCATACTTCTTGAGGATTTGAATCATGCAAAAAAAAGAGGCGCTGTTATTTATGCGGAATTAGCAGGTTTTGGTATGACTGCTGATGCATATCACATAACATCTCCGTCTCCAGAGGGTGAGGGAGCTGCACAAGCAATGAAATTGGTTCTGGACGATGCAGCGCTAAATCCAGAAGATATTGATTACATTAATGCGCACGGCACTTCAACCCCTTTCAATGACAGATGTGAGACAAAAGCTATTAAAACTGTATTCGGCAAGTATGCAAAAAACATACCTGTGAGTTCAACGAAATCTATGACAGGTCATCTTTTAGGAGCGAGTGGAGGGGTTGAATTAATAGCATGTGTCTTAAGCATAAAGCATGGCATTATTACTCCAACCATAAACTACGAAAATCCTGACCCAGAATGCGACCTTGATTATGTGCCTAATACTGCGAGAGAATGCAGGGTTAAATATGCAATGTCAAATTCATTTGGTTTTGGCGGTCATAATTCAGCTTTGGTTGTAAAAGAGTATTAAAAATAAGGAGATAGACATATGGAAACCTTAGAGGCAAGAGTTCCCGGAGATTTATATTCAGAGATAAAAGAACGTGTAAGATTAAAACTGTATTCCAATGAATCTCAGGTGGTTGTTAAAGGATTAAAAAAAGTTTTTGCTGAGGAGAGCAGAGAATATCTACGCAGTTTAGTTAAGGGTTTAGGAGTCGACGAAGGCGAAATGTTAAACGAGGCAAAAAGAATAAGAGGATGAGAAAAAAGGTTTTTGTAGATACTAATGTAATAATCTCAGGGACTTTTTTTAATGGAAATGAAGCCAAACTTCTCTCATTAGTAGATGTAGATTTAGTTACATCAGATACTGTAATTTCTGAAGTTAAGCAAGTCGCTATCCGCAAGTTTGCTTCCTTAAGAATTGAGAATAAAAAAATCGCTCTTTTAGAATTGGAACATTCTTTACAGGATTTTAATAGAATAATTGAATGCAAGGAATATCTTAAGAATATTTCAGAAGCTAAAAAATTAATCAAACATAAAAAGGATTCGGAAATTTTGGCAGCAGTTATAGAGGTAAACCCCGATTATTTTGTTACAGGAGATAAGCACTTTCATACAGAAGCTGTTGCAGAAAAAGTGAATGTTAAGTACACAAAACAAGTTTTAGATGAATTATTAAAGATTTTATAAATAAAGTGGTGATTATAAATAGAGGTGATTGATATGAAAAAACTTTCAGTATTTTTGTCATTCTCCGACTTGTTTGGGAAATCTAGAGAATAGAAAAAAGGGAAAAAATTATGAAATTACACAAATATTTTATCTCAATTCTATGCATAGCAGTAAGTATGGTTGTATTGCACAAACCTGTTTTTGCTGATGAAAAACAGCATGCTAAAGCGATGTATAACATTCCGCTAGGAGCAACTTTAGATGAAGTTCTTAAATGGTGTGAAGAGAATAATGCTAAAGTGACTAACCCTACGAAGCAGGATGTATATAGAAAAGTGAAAAACCGAGTTTCCCAACTGTGCACATATGAGCCATCATTGGATTTTGGAAACTTGAAATCTTTCATCGAATCAGCATTTGCAACAGGTAAAGTGGATATGGATGAGTATGAGAAGATGATAGCGGATGAAAGTTATTCAAGTTTAGCAGTTGTAGGTCTTATCGCAATGGACTTAAAAATTATTAAAAACTTATCATTTACATATAAAAACGTTAAACGTTTCTGGCTTCCAGTATTTGCTAATGGAATAAAGCTTTCACTTGGAATATGCACTGATGAAAGGATAACGAAAAATACTCGTGAATTGCGGATTAGTATCGTAAAAGGAGATAAATCAATCCCCATTACTATATATTTTTATGGAAATAATGAAAAAGAGTTTAAATCTTACGCTGCCTTAGCTACTTATTCCAGAAGCAATCCTCCAAGAAAGCTTTTTGAAATGATTGTTGGAGCATTGAATAAAAACTATGGTAAATGTGAATATTTTGAATATTCTAGAAGTAATGTTGCAGGAGAACCTACATGGAAGATATTTCATCTAATAGGAAGAGACGTAAACCCGACTGCATTACTATGGCAAAGAAGTATTCTCTTAATAACTATTTATGGTGGTATTCAAAAAAAACATGGAGGAGTGCTGACCTGTTTGGACGAGTTTTGTTTATTATATTATGAGCCAACTATTGCAGAACAGATTATACAAGAACATTCACTAGCTTTACAAGAATACAAAGATAATTGCTATAAAAAGCTGCAAGATGTTGTGGGAGAAGATCTTTGATTGAAAATAAAGGAGAATTGTGAAAGCAAGCAATACAAAAGAAGAAGATATTAATTCTAAATCCCAAATTTTTCATGACCGAGCTTGGCAGATTGCAAACGAGGTTAATAGACTGCTCATTTCATTAGCAACAGGGGCACTTGCAGGCTTTTTCTTGCTACTATCTTCAAATCTTGAGCTTAATTTAACATTGTACCAGACTATTGCTATTGTATTGTCAATACTTTTAATGGGTTTAACCGTCTTGTTTGGTTTAATAGCTTTAGAATCTGATTCAAAAAGAAACTATTTTTTAGCAGAAATCAACAGCCAAAATAATAGCGATGAGGACATTGCAAAACATAAAGAAAAGAAAGACAAAATGACTGAAAGAAAACGTTGGGCTAGAAACGCAATTAATATATCATTCATAACAGGAATTGTTTCTGCCTCAATTTATATCTTGTTAAGAATTTTTAATATTTAAAATTGCGAGGAAGAATTATGGCAAAAATTCGTATTGAACTTGAAACATGGGAAATTTTGGAAAAAAATCATGCATTCAATAAGGTTGTTAAGGAATTATATGATTTAAAAAAAGAAAAAGGATATGAAATTATTTTTGCGGTTGGAAACCAAGAAAAAAATATTTATGAAATTGTTGACTAAAAAAACAAACATATATTCTGAGATATAATTATGACTCTTGAACAATATTAAATTTATTTGGTGCTATTTTAGTAAAAATTCCATTTTTTCGAGCACCATTGGAAAGACAAAAATTTGACACTCAATACACAAAAGGAATATCCTATAATATTTGAAAAATAAAATTAAGGGCACTGGATTCCCCGATTGAATCGGAGAATGACAAGCGAGATTGCTTCGCTTACGCTCGCAATGACAGAAAGGATACTTTGAACAGAGCTATGAACATCACAAAATTAGAACAAAAAGCAACGAGAAAATTTAGATGAGAAATCGGCAAATAAGCTTGAAAGAAGTAAAAACAATAGAGAACAAAATACTTTTGTTTAGAGGAAGAGAAGTAATGCTTGATAAAGATTTAGCAGAGCTGTATGGAGTGAAGTCTATAGCTTTAAGACAGCAAGTTAAGAGAAATATTAAACGATTCCCTGAAGATTTCATGTTTCAGCTTACGCAAGAAGAAGCTGAATTTTTGGTATCACAAAATGTGATACCTTCAAAAAGAAGTTTGGGTGGATATCTGCCTTATGTTTTCTCAGAACAAGGCGTTGCTATGCTTTCCAGTGTTTTGAATAGCGAACAAGCTATTATGGTCAATATTCAAATTATGAGAGCTTTTACGAGGATTAAGGGAATACTTGGAACACACAAAGAACTAAAGAGAAAAATTGAAGATATGGAAAGCAAATACGATCAACAATTTCAAACAGTCTTTGAAGCTATAAAACAGTTATTAGAACCACCGGCAGCACCAGAGAAACCCAAAAAAAGAATTGGATTTGTAGGATGGGATGGCAAACAAAATTAAATAAAGCTATTGCTCTGGCTCAGAACATGCTTAAAGAATAAATGACAGGATAGATATTTATAAATATAAAGCAAATAAGAAAATAAGGAGATAGACATATGGATTTTAGTTTAACAGAAGAACAGCAGATGATGCTTGAGGAAATCAAGAAGGTTTGTGAAGAAAAAATAGCTCCCAGAGCAGAAGAGGTTGACGAAAAGGGTGAATTTCCGAAAGAGAATATTGAGCTTTTGGCTAATATGGATTTGCTTGGACTTGTTATACCGGAGGAATACGGCGGTCTTGGAATGGGTTTTTTAACATGGTCTTTTGTTGGTGAGGAGATTTCAAAGGCATGTGGAACAACTGGTCTTATTTTTGGAGCTAATTTACTTTGCATATATCCATTGATGGTTTTTGGTACAGAAGAGCAGAAGAAGAAATATCTGCCACGTCTGGCAAAGAACAAACTCGCAGCATTTGCGCTTACTGAGCCGGAAGCAGGCTCTGACGCTGGAAACGTCAAGGCAACCGCAAAACTTGAAGGAGACCATTATATAATAAACGGCAGAAAGATATTTAATACAAATGGTGGGGAAGCAAGCATCTATATTATTATTGCAGCCACACATCCAGGTCAGGGACCTCGCGGTCTGAGCGCGTTCATAGTTGAGGAAGGGACTCCCGGATTTACAATAGGGCAAAAATTTAATAAGATGGGGTTCAGCGCGCTTCCGAATGTAGAACTTGTTTTTGATAATTGCAAAGTGCCGAAAGAAAACTTGTTATTAAAAGAAAGACGCGGTTTCCGAGTCGCAATGGAAACATTTGACACAGGCAGAATCGGAGTTGGCATAGGCGCTCTTGGCATTGCTGAGGCAGCATATGAAGCCGCTCTCAAATATGCAAAGGAAAGAGTGCAGTTTGGAAAGCCCATAGCATCTTTTCAGGCGATCCAGCATATTCTGGCTGATATGGCAACGGAGATTGAAGCGGTAAAATTGATACTTTATAAATCAGCATGGCTTAAGGACAATAATCAGCCTTTTGAAAAGTATGCCTCAATGGGAAAACTAAAGGCTTCAGAGGTTGCTATGCACGTATCTACAAAGGCTGTGCAGGTTTTCGGTGGATACGGATATATGAAGGAATATCCTGTGCAGAGATATATGAGAGAAGCCAAGCTGTTTGAAATAATAGAAGGCACATCAGAGATCCAGCGCAGTGTTATTGCAAACTTTTTATTAAAGGGACGTTAAATCATGGAAATTATTGTTTGTATAAAACAAGTTCCTGATACTGAAGATGTAAGTAAAGTTAAAATAGACCCTCAGACAAATATAATGATCAGAGAGGGAATAAAAAATATTATAAATCCCTTTGATGAGAATGCAATTGAGGAAGCTATTAAGTTAAGGGATAAATATGGAGGCAAGGTCACTGTTATCAGCATGGGCCCTTCCCATGCTGAGGCTGCGCTTAGGTCTGCTCTGGCAATGGGCGCAGATGAAGCAATACTTATTTGCGATAGAGCATTTATCGGTTCAGATACACTTGCTACATCCTATACATTAACTCAAGCCATAAATAAAATAGGTAAGTTTGATGTTATATTATTTGGCAAACAGGCTATAGACGGTGATACTGCTCAGGTTGGTCCTGGTGTTGCAGAACAGCTTGGCATAGCGCAAATAACATATGTCCGAAAAATAGAGATCAAGAATAATATATTAAGGGCTGAGAGAGCATTAGAGAATTCTTTTGAGGTTGTAGAGGTAAAACTTCCCTGCGCAGTAACAGTTACTAAAGAAATTAACGAACCTCGTTATGCTTCAATGAAGGGTCTCCTCATGGCAAGGAAAAAACAGATCCATGTTTGGAGCGCTGAGGACTTAGATGTTGATAAGGATAAAATAGGGCTGGACGGTTCTCCTACTCAGGTAGTTAAAATATTCACTCCGCAGACAAAACACGAAGGTGAAATTCTGGATGGCACAGCCTCAGAAGTTGCAGATAAACTTGTTTCAAAACTAACAGAACATAAACTTTTCTAATCTTTTGTCTTCTAATTTAACATGTGCCTGTAGCTCAGTTGGATAGAGCGTTGGGTTGCGGACCCAAAGGTCGGAGGTTCAAATCCTCTCAGGCATGCCAAGCTTAACCCTATAGCACGTAAGAAGTTGTGAATAAGTCGAAAGTATTTTTCTTTTGTCTTTTTTCTCCCAGAGTAACTATAGAGTAACTTGAGAGACATCTTTCCCCCTCTATATCTTTTTTCTATTGATTTCAAGAAATATTCTTCTAGTGATTCTTTTGGATCCAGCAGATCTTTTAGTTTGCCGGAAACAATAAGCTTACCTTTATCCAGTATCCCTATGCTGTCGCAGAGCATTTCTACGTCATGCAGAACATGTGAACAGAAAAAGACTGTTCTACCCTGCTTCTTTACATTAAGTACTGTATCCATTACCTCCTTTCTGCCTACCGGGTCTAATCCCACGATTGGCTCATCAAAAAAAACTAAATCAGGGTCATTGATCAATGTCTGAGCAATACCAATACGTTGAAGCATGCCTCTAGAAAACTTTCTTAAAGGAATTTTTCTACTGTCTGTTAATCCAGCCATGTCCAACAATTCTTCAATTTTCTTGTATCGTGTTTTTTTGGGGATTTTAAATATCTTGCCGTAAAAATTTAATAATTCAACAGACGAGAATGATTCATAAAAATAAGGGCTCTGCGGAAGAAATCCTATTTTTTGCTTTGCTTCTATATTTCCAATTTGTTTTTCTAAAAACAAGAAGTTTCTTGTGCTAATGCAACCAATCCGGAGCGGGTGATGGGAATCGGACCCACGCTATTAGCTTGGAAGGCTAAAGTTCTACCACTGAACTACACCCGCATTTTCAAAATTCAAAAAGAGGCACATAGGCACAAAGGCACAGAGTTTATTCTTTTGCCCTCTTTGTGCCTTTGTAACTTTGCCACTTTGTGCCTTTTTTTAAAATTATTATACAGAGCCAAAAGACTGTGTCAAATTTTCTACATCGGGTATATTCCTGAACTCATCAATACGCCTTTTTATTTCGTGTTCTTTTAAAGTTATTAATCTGCTAAGGCTAAAATCCTCCACAGTGAAAGACGCTATCACTGTTCCATAAATCAGAGCGTTACGAATAGCATCGCAGCTTGTATCATTCTTTTTGGAAACATAGCCTAAGAATCCGCCGCCGAAACTGTCTCCTGCGCCTGTAGGGTCAAGCGCGTTTCTTACTGGATATGCTGGCAAAGAAAAACATGTGTCCTTACTAAAGAACATCACTCCATGTTCCCCCTTCTTTATCACCACATATTTTGCGCCTAATTTTAATATTTTATTAGCTGCTTTTTCGAGATTAGTTTTTTTAGTTAGCTGTCTTGCCTCTATATCGTTCAGCAGAACTACATCTGCTCGCTTAAATACCTCCAGAAGTTCGCTCTTTTTATTCTCTATCCAAATATCCATTGTATCGCAGACAACTAGTTTCGGATTTTCAATCTGATTTAAAACATGGAGTTGAAGTTCAGGATCAATATTTGCGAGAAAAACATAGTCTGATTTCCTATGTTTATCTGAAAGTTCAGGACAGAAGTCCTCTAAAACACCCAGATCCACAGATAATGTTTCTCTTTGATTAAT
>JAGMBN010000034.1 GCA_023129655.1 bacterium
ATGCAGGAATTTGTAAGTAAATTATTAGAGAATAAGACAGGGACAATAATTGTTATGAATCCTCAAAACGGAGATATACTCGCAATGGCAAGCAGTCCTTCTTATGACCCGGAGATTTTCAATGCACCTGTTCTGCAAACAGATCTGGACGCTTTAGGGGAAAAGGAAGCTCCTTTACTTAACAGGGCTATTTCCGCTTTATACGCGCCTGGCTCAATATTTAAGATACTTATAGCTGCTGCAGGGTTGAAATATCATGTTGTAACTTGCGGTCAGGAGCTTGAGTGTAAAGGACACTTGAAAGTTGGGAAAGGTATATTCTATTGCTGGAACAGAGCAGGGCATGGAGACATGAACATGCATAAGGCGCTAAGAGATTCATGCGATGTTTATTTTTATAGACTAGGATTAAAACTTGGAGTTAATAGGATTGCAAATTTTGCAGACGAATGCGGATTTGGCAAACTTACAGGTATAAATCTCCCTGTAGAGAAGTCAGGACTCCTGCCGGATAAGAGCTGGAGAAAAAAAAGAGCTTGGTATTCCGGAGACACAGCGCTGTTGTCAATAGGCCAGTCCTATCTTTTGGTAACTCCGCTTCAGCTGGTTAATTTAATCAGCGCGATAGCAAATGGAGGAACTATATACAAGCCCAGAATTATTCTGCAGACACAACCTGAGCAGATAGGCAGCCTGCCATGCAGCAAAGAGATAATAAGACAGATTAAAAAGGCTCTTTGCGAGGTTGTAAGTAACAAAGGGACCGGTAAATTTGCCCAGGTTAAGGGATTGAAGATTGCAGGCAAAACAAGCACGGTTCAGGTGGTAAAAATGAAACATATCGCTAAATACAAAGAGATTCCATATAAATTCAGAGATCATGCTATGTTTGTTGCTTTTGCTCCTGCAAAAAATCCGCAGATTGCTCTTGTAGTTGTTGTTGAACACGGTGGAGAAGGCGGAAGAGTAGCTGCGCCTATTGCAAAACAGATATTTAAATGGTATATGAAAAACAGAAATGATAAATCATAAGGAGAAAGGTTATGTCAATTGATTTTAAAGCTATGGACAAAATAGCGGAAGGGAAGACAAAGATAATTTATAGAAATCCTGAAAATGAGAAAACAGTTTATATGGTCTTCAAGGACGATATAACAGCAGGTGATGGGGTAAAACACGATGTAATTCCGGGCAAGGCTCTGATTGACTGGAAAACTAATAGAGATACATTTGAACTTCTTAATAGAAAAGGAGTTAGAACTCATTATATCTCAAGCCCTGAAGAAAAAGTAGCTCTTGTAAGAAAACTTGACAGAAAAATCAATCTTGAAGTTGTATCAAGAAGAGTTGCTGCAGGCTCTATTCTGAAATGGAGTAATACTGTTGAGGGACAGAGATACGATCCTGTGATCACCCAATTTCACTATAAGGACGATCCGTTACATGATCCGATGCTGGATGACACTTATATTGACTATATCATAAAGGCAAAGAGCGCTTCTGAATATGCTGTGATGAAAAGAATTAATGAACAGGCTTTCGGATATCTTGAGGTAGCTTTTGCAAATTTTGATATTCAGCTAATAGATATTAAGCTGGAATACGGTATTATTGATGGAGAAGTGTATCTTATAGATGAGATTTCAGGAGGTTCATTTCGGCTGTGGCCCTACGCACACAAAAACCCCAATCTTAATCAAGACAATGTATTGGGAGAACTTAATCCAGAAGCCAGGCTTGACAAGGATACCTACAGAATGGGTCAAAGCACAGACATGGTTAAAAACAAATTTGCAGAAATAGCCAATATAACCGCAGGTTTTAAGGATATAGATTAAAAAACTTCTAAATAGATTGATCAGGAATCACATCATAATAAAGATAGAACTTTACATTATTGTATTCCAGAAAAGGGCAGTCTTTTCTTTTTAAACTATCAATGTTGCTTCCTTGATGTTTCCAGCCTGGACCATTATATCTTCTTCCCAAAATCGTTCTTCCTGAAATATCCAAGAAAGTTTCATAAAGAATACGATTTTCAGGCCAGAACATCTGAAAGACACGAATGCATTTAAAATCTTTCTTTCCTAATTCTAGTTTCCATAAACCAGCTGTTTCAATTCCAATAGGCGCTGTAGGGCCTGAATATTTATTATTTTCTAACCACTTAATTTTTCCAGATGATTTAATTTTTACAGGAAATTTTATATCACGAGGTTCATCCCATTCCTTATCCTTTGATGTAATGATCTTGCCTTTCTCTCCTCTTTGGTGAAAATTCTTGGCAATGTAAGAAAAATAATCCTCTTTTTGATTATAATACCACTCTGAATCGTAGCAAGATTTATTACTCTCATCCTTAAAAACATCTTCCACTTCCCAACACTCTACTTTCCAGTAATTTTCACCATTAATTTTTTCCTTCCCTGCTAACTTTTGATAAGCAAAGTTAGTTATTGTTTTCTCCGGCCAATCGTAGAAAGCAACGTAGGTCTCTTTAGGAATGGTATAAAGAGTGAGAAGCCCAGGAGAAGTCTTCTTAAAATCCAAAGTAATATCCTCTTCTTTAAGTGAAGACATTTTTATCTTTTTATGTAAGAGCCCCCTTTTCTTGAACCAATTTTTGCCCAAATTCAATGCGATTGTATAAATCCAACTTCTAAATTTAGTTTTATCCTTAAGACGCGGTAAATTTTTATAGCTATTAAAGAAGACTTCCTGAGTAAGATCCTGCGCATCATGTAAATTCCCGAGGAGTTTGTAGCCCAATCCCTGAATTAGATTTTCATATCTGCTTAATAAAAGAGCAAAAGCTGATTGATCTCCATTTAATGTCTTTTCTATAAGTTCTTTATCTGGCATTTTGTTATCCATTTTATTATCTGTTTTGTTTTCTTTCTATAATAATAGACAAATAAAAATATTAAAAGGTTCGATTTTTTTGGTATAATCATTATGTATTACATACATTTAGATTAAAATATAATGGGGTTGTGGAAAATTCATTACTTGAAATGGCACTGTTATCTTAAAAATAGCAACACTTTTTAACCTTTATGCCCGCAATGACAAAAAATGAAAAATACCTTGCAATATAATTATAGTGTAGTTATAGTATAATGATGGATAAAATAGCTTTTTCTTGGGATGAGCGAAAAAACAAACTAAATGAAAAAAAGCATGGTGTATCTTTTGAAGAAGCACAGACAATTTTCTTTGATGAAAATGCTATTGAGTTTTCTGATTTTGAGCATTCACAATCAGAAGATAGATTTCTTATGCTTGGATTGAGCGGTCGGTTAAGGATGTTGCTTGTTTGTTATTGTCTTCGGGAAGAGAATAATGTAATTCGAATTATTTCAGCTCGTAAAGCAACAAAAAGAGAACAAAAAAATTATATTGGAGGAAGAAGATGAAAAAAGAATATGCTCTATCAAAGATGAAAAGCAGGAAGAATCCCTATGCTAAAATGCTAAAGAAACAAATTACTATCCGTATGGGGGTAGATATTATTGAATATTTTCAAAAGCAGGCTGGAGAAACGGGAATCTCGTATCAAAATCTTATTAATTTGTATTTGAGGGATTGTGTGCAGTCTCATCGTAAGTTTGCGGTTAGATAAGAGATGGGGATGGGGTAAAAAAGGCAAATATTCAGTTTATCATTTCGCTGAAGAATTGAGGAAAGATATAGAAGAATGATTAAGGATATTAATTACAGATGGATATTCGGAGATATATTGCATTTTGGCTAATAACAAAAAAAGAAAAATAAAGGATAAAAAATGGCTGTCTTATACGGCAAAAAAGTAGATAGGAAGACGTTACTAAAAAAAGTTGGAAGTATTTCGCAGGTTGCAGGCATAAAAAGATATGCGCTTTTAGAAGGAAGAGGAAAGGGTGTTGAAGCTGCTGATGTTAGAACAGGTTCGGGTTTTTCTTTTACAGTTCTTCCATCCAGGGGTATGGATATCTCTTTTGCCCAGTATAACGGGAAGCCATTGTGCTGGAGATCGCAGACGGGCGATGTAGCGCCAACCTATTATGAGCCGGAAGAGTTTGAATGGTTAAGAAGCTTTTATGGAGGATTGCTCCTCACATGCGGACTGACTCAGGCAGGTATGCCATGTATAGACAATGGGGAAAAACTGGGACTGCATGGAAGGATATCAAACATACCTGCTACTGATATTTCAACTCAATGCGAATGGGAAGAAGATGATTATATTATGAAGATAAAAGGGAAAGTCACGCAGGCTAAGGTTTTTGGGGAAAATGTCTGTTTAACAAGAGAAATTACAGCAAGATTGGGCGAAAGCAGGCTGTTTGTTCACGATGTGGTAGAGAATTTAGGATTTGAAGATGTTCCTCATATGATACTGTATCACATTAACGGAGGCTACCCGGCAGTTGATAAAGGTTCAAGATTGATCGCTCAAGTAAATAACGTCTCTCCAAGAGATGATGAAGCAAAGATAGAGCAGGAAAAATACGATCAGTTCAGCGAACCGATACACGCATTCAAGGAACGGGTATATTATCTTGATATGATTGAGGATAGGGATGGATTTGTAACAGCGGCTCTTGTAAATAAAACATGTAATAATGGCGAAGGATTTGGTTTCTATATTAGATATCTCAAGAGAGAGCTTCCGCGATTTGTTGAGTGGAAAATGAATGGGGAAGGAACATACGTGGTAGGCATAGAGCCTGCAAATTGCATGGTAAGAGGCAGGGCAAAAGAGAGAGAAGCTAACACACTCCAGTTTATGAAGCCAGGGGAGAAAAGAGAATATCATTTGGAAATAGGTGTTCTCTCAGGTAAAGAAAGCATAGAGAAATATGAAGAACAAATGCGCTGATCTGCATATTCACACCATTGCTTCAGACGGAACTTTTTCTCCGAGAAGGGTGGTACAGGAAGCAGCCAAAAAAGGCATACACGCAATAGCAATAACAGATCATGATACTGTTCAAGGCATTCCTGAAGCGATCAAGGCTGGCAGGGATATGAATATTGAAGTTATTCCCGGGGTAGAATTAGCTGCGGATGAAAGAGGCAGCGAAGCGCACATTCTGGGATTATTTATAGATTGGGAAAATAAAACTCTGCAAGACGCGCTCAAAAACTTGTCTGTACAAAGAGTCAGCCGAATGAAGAAAATGATATTCAAATTAGCTCAATTTGGAATGAACATAAAATTTGAAGAGGTTTTGGAACTCGCAAAAGGAGAGGTAATAGGAAGACTTCATCTTGCGCAGGTTATGAAAAAGAAGGGATACGTAGAGTATATTGCAGAAGCCTTTAACAAGTATATAGGAGATAGAAAAGCATGTTATGTTTCAAGGTATAAACTGAGTTCAGAAGAAACTATCTCATTGATACATCGTGCCGGTGGTGTCTCTATAATTGCGCATCCAATGCTGCTACATAATGACGATATTATAATAGACCTAATAAAAAAAGGATTATGCGGTATAGAGGCGTTTTATAATCATCAGCCTAAGAAAATTACTGAGCATTATGAAAAGCTGGCAAAAGACTATGGGCTTTTGGTTACAGGAGGCTCTGATTGTCATGGAGAAGGAAAAGATCGGATTCTAATTGGGAGCGTTAAGATACCTTACGAATATGTTGAAAGGCTGAAAAAATACAGGGAGTCAGTGAGTGGGAAAAATATTCATTGTTAGACATGGCCAGACATCCGGAAACAGAGCGCTAAAGTATTTTGGTATTACCGATATAGAGTTAAACGAAGAGGGTGTAATTCAGGCTGGTCTAGTAAGTAAAAGATTAGAAAAAGAAAGAATTTCCAGAATTTACAGCAGCAGTTTAAAAAGGGCAATTAAAACTGCGGAAATAATAGCGAAACCTCACAGAATAAGTGTTGAATTAAAGGAAGACCTAAGAGAAATTAATTTTGGAGATTGGGAAGGACTGAGTTTTCAAGAAATTCAGAAGAGTTATCCGCACAAATTTTCTAAGTGGCAAAATAATATAATGAGTTTCACAATGCCTCAAGGAGAATCAATATCGAAACTAAAAGAAAGAGTTGAGACATGCTTTAGCGAAATACTAAACAGCGCAAGAGAGAATAATGTTGTTATTGTAACTCACGGAGGTCCCATAAAGATAATATTGAGTAAAATACTTTCTCCAAACGCGCTGAAGACTGTGTTCTGGAAAATAAAGCAGGATAAAGCCGCATTAAATATTATTGAGAATACAGACAACACACAAATAATATCATTAATTAATGATACATCTCACCTTTCCCCTCTCTGTCAAGAGAGGGTCAGGGTGAGTTAGATTTTGCCAGATAGTCGTTAATTGCTGATTTAAGCGCTTCCTCTGCCAGAACCGAACAGTGCACCTTTACATGCGGAAGCCCACCCAATGCTTCTATTACTGTTTGATTTGATATCTTAAGCGCCTCATCTATGGTTTTCCCCTTGACTAATTCAGTAACCATACTGCTTGTAGCTATAGCTGCGCCGCATCCAAAGGTCTTAAATTTAGCGTCTACAATAATACTGTTTTTTACCTTAATATACAGCTCCATAATATCGCCGCAAACAGGATTCCCTACATGCCCAACGCCATCTGGATTTTTTATTTCACCTACATTCCGCGGATTTCTGAAATGCTCCATCACCTTTTCACTGTATCTTTGCATAATTTATCCTCTATAAGCCAGATATTATATACGCTTTAATCACTCGCTCTCTTCTCTCCAGTACTTCACAGGATCGCTTGGAGGAGCGACTGTTGAAGGCTTGTTTGGATCTTCAATTGTGAATGTAACGCAGGCAGGGGTTGGGTCAATTTGCGTGCCGCCTACCGGATCGCCGTCAGGAGCAGCATTTGAGGCTCTTACTCTGAATGTATGATTACCATATCCTAAAGAAAGAGTTTTTATAGTGTCAGCACCCAAATCATTCCAATCTGCATCTCCATCAAGTTTGTATGCGTATAAATATGTCGGTGTTCCTCCCTCTGCTTTAAATTTGAAAGTTGCGCTATATGTACTTGTAGGGCTTGTCACAATCCCCACTGGTCCTGCGTATATGATTGTGTTTGGAACAGGAGTCAGGCACCGGAATACATACACTGCGCTGTCTTCAGATTCATTTAAAGCTTCATCTCTCGCTCCTATGGTGCATTCGTACCAATTAGGATCTGTGGTTTGTAAATCTGTATATGTTGCGCTTCCTTCTCTTGATGTCGGAAGCCATGGCTGGTAATCGGTTAATGTTCTATAATCAGTAGCGGTAGCATTGAAAGGCTCACCTGCGTCTCCCTGTTCAAGCTTATATCTAAAGGCACAACTGTCATTTTCAGCGGAATCCCGAAATTCAAAACTTGCGGATGTTGAGTAATTCGCTTCTCTTGGACCTGCGGTGATTTCTACTATAGGGAGTTTTGTATCGTAATTAATATAATATCCAACATCGTCTTGAGGATTGCGTATAGTTCCCGGATGCGAATATCCCCAGTTTCCTGCTTTATCTTTTTGGGCGAACTGAATAAGAAACTTATTGCCTTTTGTGCTTCCCATGTCTTCATCAAGTTGATTTTTTGTTGCTCCAATTGAATAACTAAAAGTTTCTTCAATATATTCTTTATCTTCTATGCCTAACGCAAGATATCTTATATTGTTAACGCTATCATAATCAGTATCGCACTCTGCCCAGTCGTCTATATTTGTAACTTCTATCCCGTTTTTCCACCATGTAGGGTCAGCAGTATCACCGTCTATAGAATACGCATACCTTGTCGGACTATCACAGGAAGATTTTTCTTTTAATCCTGAGCAGTCATCTGCTCTGGCAGAATCCGGATTTTTATCCCTGACTTCAACCATTATTCCCGAATCATTCTGTGAAAGATAGTTTATCCACATATATTCGGAGTTAGTCCTATACTCAACATTGGCATCTTCCGGATAACTTATAACTCCTTTTAACTTCAGACTGTCAACTATCCAATTATTGTTTTCTATACCATCTACAGGCTGGTAACCTTTTATTCCTACATACCCCGGCCAGCCCTCTACGCTTGACCCCGGCGGTGTGATATCCCTCATCATATATATTATGGACGTATCCTGTCTGTCATTGTTTCCATCAGGCTGGAAGTGCTCAGGATCTGTTTCTGTGCGTTCACCACTTGATACAGCTCTTGCCTGAAAAATATATCCACCTTCTGTTGCAAAGTCTCTTGTGAGGTCTGTGGTATTATATATTAAGAGCCATGTATCTATGCCGTCGCCAGCAGTATCAATGTTTTCACCCGCGTCCAAAGCGCCTTTTATATGCTGTCTCCAATCGCTCCAGCTATAATCATCCTCAGCGTCAGGCCATGTGCCCGGAGTAGCTGCTAGCGCGGCTGTGGTTCTGATGCCAAGTCTGAGGTCTACTCTTGATATTCTGTATGAAGGGGTGGATACATTGACTTTTATTCCATTATCAGGATTTTCACCAGGATCCCCATCGTCATAATCCTCCAGATTATAACACCAGACAGTGTCTGCGCCATCTATATCCGAATAAACAAGCTCCTCAACAGGTCCCACAGATCCGGTATCTCTCGGAGTGAGATTTGGATATTTACTTCTATCCTGAATAATCTTTGACCATATAACGTCACCCTGCGTCTCCTCATAACCCAATCTGACCCAATAGAGATATGGAGTTGTGTCGTTGCACATATTATCCGTGAGTGTCGCTTCATAGCGGCAGTAGCGGTCTATTGGATGAACCTTGAAGTCGTCAAAGCGCAGCTTTGCTGTGTTAGCTGCTATTAACCCAGCGTAGCCCTTATAAGTGTAAACCAAAGACGTAGAAGAAGGATATGTGATATAAACTTTATCTCCCATATATACCCTGATCTTACTTCCGTCATACTGAGCTTTGAGCGTATACCATGTATTTGCGGCTAGGGTGTAGACAGCAGAATCTTTAAGCGTTCCAACGCCATCTGCGCCCATCTCGTATAGTCTGATCTGATTTGCATCTGCAACATCATCCAGCAGAACTGCGTAGCCGTTATCGCTTCCGGAGCGGTTATAGTTCAGAATTATGCCAGCCTGCCCCCCTTCATCTAACTTTACCTTTGCCTCTACCTGATAATTATACCAGTTCGTATTATTCGCCTGTATTATGCCTGTATCGTTTGCTGACGATAAACCGGTTATCTTCAACGCTCCAGTATCCTCATTAGTATTATCTATCAGCCACGTCCCTTTTCCATATTCCTGCCAATAGCCTCCTATTCCCACATTCCCGTCATTAAAATCATCTGCAAAAAGCACAATATCATCCTCATCCCCTTTCTTGTAATACGGAGACCATCGCGACCAGCCGCGCGCAGCTATCTTTATCTCCTCAGTTCTTAATGCGCGTGGGTAGATTGCAACTTCGTCAATGAGTCCGTCGAAGAAATATTTGTCCCTTCCTAAACCTGTGTCTCCATAAAATACGCCTATATTAAAATGACAATACCAAGGTGCACTAGGACCAGAATAATAAGAACTACTTGACCAATCAGATGCTCCGTCAACATAGATTTTATGTGTGGTTCCATCTTTTATTATTGTACAGTGATGCCAATTATTATCATTGTACGTATTAGAAGTTATTCCACCTTCCCAATTATTTCCATCCCAGGAACCTGTTTTAATTTTTCCACCATACAAACAAGCAGCATTTCTATTGGAACCACTATGATACATTTCCCACAATCCAGCATCACCATTGGAAGTTTTAAACCAGAAGGATACAGAAAATGAACTGCTGTCTGAAGCATTTATTGCAGAAATTGCGAGACAGTCAACATAATCATCTGTCCCATCAAAACTCAGACACTTCCCGAAAACTCCGTACTGGGACCACGTTGCACCTGTTCTTGTCCCGTCATTCCCATAAACCGAAGAATCGTAGACATCGGTTGAACTTGGATTATCCAAATCCTGATTATCAAAATGCCACAGTCCCACCGCGCTGTCAGCGCCTGTTCCGTCAAGAATGCTCGAGGTTGTCTGCGTCCTGAGCCGTATCTGGGTTCCACGCGCGTCCTGCCAGATCTCATCAGCTGTTTTTGCGCGAGAGTAGATGGCGACTTCGTCAATTGCGCCGGAAAAGTAATCTGAACCAGCTTTGCCAATTTTCACAGCATCTGCAGTGATTTCATCGCTTGTAATAGCAACATGATGCCAGGTACCTGTACTTAATGATGCTTCTTCATTTCCGTCCACATAAATAGTTTCTCCAAAATCTTCGCTTACCCCAACACTACCTCCAGATACATATACAGTATCACTGCTGCTTAATTCCAGTATAGGCGTGTCCTCGCTGTCTGTTTTTATCCAGAACTCAATAGTCCTAGAACTACCTACATTTCCACAATCAACATAATCTCCATCCCCGTCAAAACTCAGTGCGCTCTGGAACACCGCTGAATCCTCTGACACGTCTCCCCACTTGCATCCCTGAACAATGCCTGTATTGCTGTTTGTGGATTCATCGTATACAGTGGAATTATGCGCAGACTCTCCAGACAAATCCACTCCTTCGTCAAAGTGCCAGAGTGCTACTAAGCCGCTCTCATCCTTTCTCAGTCGTCCGTCTCCTCTGCCGTATGGATTGGCTTCAGCGCTTGGATCATTCCATTCTATTGTTTTCCACACAACAGGCGAATCCGCGTCAAATGTGGAGGAAAGCAGCACGCCCCTGGGAGAATTATCTCCCAAATCCTGTGATTTTGTTATTACTATTGTGGAATCTGCATGGTCAGCTATTTCGTCCGCGCTCAAGGCGCGTTTGTAAATCCTGACCTCGTCAATTGCGCCGTGGAAAGGATGTGAGCCTGGAGACCAACTTCCTATTGTTAAATCCGTAGCAGTAGTTGGTATTGTAAATACTTGATTTACTGGTGTTCCTTCTTCTACCCCGTCAACATATAATCTCATCCAACTTCCATCATAAGTTCCAGCGAGATGATGCCAACCAGTATTTGTGAGAATAGTTGTCCCTACAACTTGATAATACAGTGCTCCTCCATGACCTAAAAAGAAGTGGGCTTTTCCATCATGACTCCAATGCGTTGAAAGTGAATAACATTTCTCTGAACCCCATTTTGTTGCAATTCCCTGCCATGCCAAACTTGTGGGTTTTACCCACGCCTCAATTGTAATCGCATCAGTAATATTCAAA
>JAGMBN010000035.1 GCA_023129655.1 bacterium
GGATCATCATTTATTACATCTTCATTAACCAGAAACTTATAAAACATTCTTACAGCAACCAGATTTCTTGAAATGGAACGTATGGCAAGCTTGCTTTTTCTAAGATAAATAAGGTAGGCTATTATATTTCTAGTACCTACACTTTCTATGCTGACACTGGATTCTCCATCCAAAAAACCAAAGAATTTGGTTAAATCCCTCCTGTAAGCCTCTAATGTGTTAGCAGAGAGTCCTCGTTCTACTGAAAGATAATCTATAAACTGGTTAAGCAATTGATTCATACAAGAAAAGGATTGTTTTCTCTCTCATAGCCAATTGTAGAATCCTGCCCATGTCCGGGATATACAACAACATCAGAATCTAAAACCATGAGCTTTTCTTTAATAGCTCTTACTAAATCTACGCCTGAACTTAAAGGTAAATCTGTTCTGCCTACTGAGCCACGAAAGAGCGCATCGCCTGTAAATACTGCCTTTTCTTTCCTAATGAAGATAGAAATACCTCCCGGAGTATGTCCATGGGTAAACAATATCTCTAATTTGATATCTCCAACTTCTATTATTTCCCCTCCATTAAGCGCAATATCAGCTGGAGGAGATACATAGTTCATAGCAAAATCTGCTGAGAGATTTTTAGAAGCATCTACAAGCATATCTTTATCATTTGCATGAATTAGTATTTTTAAATCTCCAAATTCCTGCTTTATATTCTTATTAGCGCCTATATGATCTCCATGACCATGTGTATTAATAATGTATTCCGGATTTATATGCTCCTTCTTGACCTCTTCTATAATTCGCGAGCTTTCTGCTCCCGGGTCAACTATAAAAGCCTTTTTTGTTCGCTCACATCCAACTATATAGCAATTAGTTTCAAGAAACCCGACTGCTAACTTTTTAATTATCAATTTCTAATCTCCTTTTACATCCCCCTGAATCCCCCTTCAAAGGGGGACTTTCCCAACTCATTATTGGTCATTGCGAAGGACAAAGTCCTGTGGCAATCTCGTCTTTTTGGGGTTTCTATGTAGGGGTTCAATATTTTGAACCCTTTTTTGCTCAAGCGAATTGTTCGGCAATTATATAATCTCCAAGTAGTCTCTGTCGGGTAGTTCGGGAAAAGGGTTAGTCGGTAGAGCCTGGTACCAGTATGCTACCGAAGCGATATCATCTTGCAGAGGCAAGTATCGGTGTCCATCGCGCCACCCCAACGCTTGAATCGTAACCTTGAGATCCTTCTCGAACCTAATAGGATCCATAATGTGCCAGCGGTACATGGAAAAACGCTGCTGGGAACTGTACGTTCCGTCGGGACGGATAACTTGATGCATTCCCAGAAATGGGGTTGAATACTCAACGTACTGTCCTTCGACACCCCAGTCGTACGCTCCACCGAAGTAATCCTCTGTACCTGTGCCACAGATGGTCGGAAAGTCATTATCGCCATCCATGAAAAACTTTATCTCCCCTTCTCCCCACCAACCGTTGTTGTTTACTCCCCAGGCCAGATACGTCCCTACGTAATGCCCCATCCCCTTTATCCTATCTACAATTGTGTAGGGTTGTTTGTATGGAAGCGGATTGGTTCGTCGAAACTGGGCATGGAAATATGCCATATCATCTGGGATGTCCGTGAGTGTGTAGTTGATCTGGTAGTACAGGATCATAGGTTCATGGTGGCGATTCTCCAATGTAATCCGGCAACGTTTTCTGAATGGCATTTCCCAGAAGCAATTGTACCCACGGTTCGGATTGACAGCGACCGGCAATGAGTTGACCTGGGCAAACTGACCCCAACCTGAAGCAAAAAAATCGGCACTTGGACACTCCACAGAAGGTACTTTCTGGTCATCCCAGTAGATCCGTAAGACATAGAAACGAGCCAATGGGCCTTTAGCAATGCTTCCAGTCAGCCACATAGACTGAATCGCTCCGGGACCTACAATATCTGCGAGTGCGTAGGTTTCCCCCGGCTCTATCTTCACACTCGGTGATACTTTCCAGCCTTGACCCAGATCGCGTGCGCAGCTCGCACCGATTCCATCAGTCGCCATTCCTCCTTTGCCCTTCTCGCCAGTAGGATTTTCTGCGCTAATCGACCGTGTCTTAGCTTTCGATACACGAGAGAGATTGCCAAGATTCATTCCTAAACCGTTGAAATCTGTCATAATTCATTTCCTCCTATTTGTACCGAACGTTAATTATTGAATACTTGGTGTTATTTCAACGTTACTATACTTAGTAATCGCTCAAAACCTCAATAAAAACAACTTCTGGATTCCCCGATCATGTTGTTCTTTCTATCCAGTAATCAGGATCCCGATGGAGATGCATCACAGCCAAAATGAATATTCCGTCTGACTCAATACTGTAGAGGACACCATATGGAAAACGATTCGTAAAACAACGACGGATATCTCCTGATAGTATTGGCCAAGCTAGCGGATAATCGAGTATTTTTTGAATAGCAGAGTAAACTTCGACAGAAAAATCATATCCAAGTTCCTTTTCGCACTCCTCGTAGTAATTGATTGACTCGTAGAACTCAATTTCGGCTTCTGGGTGAAACGAGTAGGTCATCTGCTGAATCGCTCTTGAATTTTGTCAAATACTTGATTCCCTGGAACCGCTTTCACACGAGCAGAACGCAGTTCTTTAAGCCGTAGCTTCGCTACTTCCACCCACTTTCTGTCCAAATCTGAGTCTGGTGGATTTAGTGTGCAAAGAAGCGAGTTAACGAGAACTGCTCTCTCCTCAACGGGAAGAGACTCTGCTTCCAGAATAATTTCCTTGACTCCATGCATAAAACACCTCCGATTCTTTAAATATATTGTATTTTATCACACTTTGCTTTATCTCGCAATTTGACCACTGATCGTCCGAATAAGAGTTAAAAATTCATCCTCTGTTAATATAGTAATCCCTAATTTTTGGGCTTTATTATATTTAGAGCCAGGAGAAGCGCCTGCAAGCAAAAAACTTGTTTTTTTGCTGACGCTTTCGCTTATGCTTCCGCCAAGTTCTTTTATGATATCAGAAACTTGATGTCTCTTATACTTAGCTAGTGTTCCTGTTATGACAAAATTTTTAGCCACAAAAACTTTATCCTCTAGAGATTTTGTTTCTTCCATTTTTACACCGGCATTCTTTATCTTGATTAATACCTCCTTTGTGTCTTCTCTTTCAAAGAAATGCATAATACTGTCTGTCATTATCTCACCTATTTCCCCTATTGCCTCAAGTTCCTCTTTTTTCGCTGTTCTTAATTGATCAACAGAAGAAAAATTCTTTGCCAAAATCTCTGCGGATAAAACTCCTACATGCGGGATTCCAAGCGCAAAGATCAATCTTGATAGAGACCTGTTTCTGCTTTCTCTGATGTTCCATATTATTTTATTCGCCAGTATATCTCCCATTCGTTCTAATTTAATAAGATTGTCAAACTTTAAAGAATATAAATCCGCATAATCCTTAACGAGTTTTTTCTTTACAAGCTGAGTTATAATCGCAGGGCCTAAACTTTCTATATCCATTGCGCGTCTTGAAACAAAATGCCGTATTCTTCTCTCAAGTTGAGCAGGACACTTCAAATTCTCACATCTATACGCAACTTCTCCTTCTATTTTCTTTACATCTCCACTGCATACAGGACATTTACGTGGCATTCCAAACTCTCTTTCTTTCCCTGTGCGAACCTCTTTTACAACACTTACTATCTTTGGAATTACATCCCCTCCTTTTTCAATAATAACTTTATCGCCAACTCTAATATCCTTGCGCATTATTTCGTCCTGATTATGCAACGTAGCCCGGCTTACTGTTGTGCCTGCCAAAGCAACTGGTTTAAGCTCTGCAACAGGTGTTAATATTCCCGTTCTTCCTACCTGTACGACAATCTCCTCAAGAATAGTAGCAGCCTGTTTTGCGGGAAATTTGTATGCTATCAGCCAGCGCGGACTTTTGCCTGTAGCGCCAAGCTTCTCCCTTTGGACCATTGAGTTTACTTTTATTACCATGCCATCTGTTTCATATCCTAATTTCTCCCGCTTTGATTGCCAGCCGTTGCAATATTTAATAACTTCATCAATATCCTTACAACGCTGAATATTGGGATTTGTGCGAAATCCGTATGTATCCAGTAACTTCAAAGCCTCCACATGATTATTGCAAGCAGAGCCCTCCATATATCCAATTTCATAGACAAAAATATTGAGATGTCTTTGCGCTACCATCTTCGGGTCAAGAAGCTTCATAGAACCTGCAGCTGCATTCCTTGGATTTGCGAATAAGAGTTCCTCTCTCTTTTCTCTCTCCTTATTTATCTGTCTAAAAACATCCTTTGTCATATACACCTCACCACGAACCTCAAGAACAGAAGATATTGAATCCGACATTTGTAACCTCAGAGGAATTGTCTTTATTGTTCTTAAATTCTTGGTTATATCATCTCCATGTATGCCATCTCCACGACTTGTTCCAATCGCAAAAATTTCATTTTCATAGATTAAGTTTACTGCCACTCCATCAATCTTTAGTTCAACAACATAATCAATATTCTCTCCAGTAAGATTTTTCCTCATGCGCGCATCAAATTCCATTATCTCATCTTCAGAGTACGTATTTGCTATGCTCAGCATTGGCGTGCGATGAGTAACAGTCCTGAATTCTTTTAGAGGAGAGCCTCCTACGCGCTGTGACGGGGAATCAGGGATAATTAAATCAGGGAATTTATGTTCAAGACGTATCAGTTCTTCCATTAAGAGATCGTACTCACGATCAGATATTTCAGGCTGCGCGTCTATATAGTACTTGTGGTTATGGCGCTCAATTTGTTCTCTTAACTTCTTTATCCTTAGATGCGTCTGCCTTTTATTCACCTGTTTCCAGCCTGTAAGCAAACGATCTAGGCAAATCTGCTTCTATTATTTTATTTTGGGCTGTTTTAATGTCATACGCCACTCTCTTTATCTCAACCCTCTTTTCCTCTGTGTCGTAAATAGAATAACATGCATCAGGATTTTTGTCTCTTGGCTGTCCTACGCTGCCGACATTTATTAAATACTTGGTGTTTTCTTCAATATTAATACTCATGTCAAAGGAAAATTCAGGCCGCTCTCTTTCCTTAAAAACTATTGGGACATGGGAATGGCTAAAAAAACACACAGGCTTTGTGATCTTTTCAAAGCTGCGATGAGCGTCAAGAGTTGTTCTTATATATTTCCACTTGTCAGGCTCAAGTATTGTCGCATGAACAATAACAAATTCAGGAAACTCTTTCGTTAATTCAAACTGCTCCAAGTATTCCCGATTATTCCCGGTCAGCGCGTCAGCAGTCCAGATAACAGACTCTTTTGCTGTTTTGTTGAAATATTCTATATCCTGCTTGCCGATAACCGCCCAATCATGGTTTCCTGCAACACATTCAAAATCATTATTCCTGATGAGTTCAACGCATTCATTCGGATTTGCCCCATAGCCGACTATATCACCTATACATATATTTTTCTCAACCTGTTCCTCTTTGAATTTCTCCAGAACAGCATTCAATGCTTCAAGGTTAGCATGTATATCTGATAAAAGACCGTATTTCATACAATACTTCTTCTTAGTTCATCTATAGACACTGTAGCTGTTCCAAGTTTTCCAACAACAATACCTGCCGCATGGTTTGCAATGTACGAAGATTCATATATTGTGGCTTTATTTCCAAGAGACAATGCAATCGCTCCAACAACTGTATCTCCCGCGCCGGTTACATCAAAAACCTCTTTTGCAACAGTTGGAATATTAACTACTTTGTAGTCTTTATCAAAAAGTGACATCCCTTTCTCTCCGCGAGTGATCAATATTGAATTTACCTGTAATAATTTTAACAAATTCTTCCCTACCCGCACTAAACTTCGTTCATCCTTTATCTCTGTTTTAAGACCCTCTCCCGCTTCATGATTATTAGGTGTTATCATAGTTACGTTCTTATAATATGTAAAATGACTTGGTATAGGATCAACAATAATCGGATAATTAAATTCCCTGTTCAGCTTTATAATTTGTTTAACCAGATACCGTGTTACAATGCCCTTTCCGTAATCAGATATAACAATAGCGGAAATTTCACGCATATTGGACTTAATATATGTAAGTATTTTTTTTGCTTCTCCGGAGTTAATCTGACTGACAAATTCCTTGTCCGTCCTGACAACCTGCTGATGCTGCGCAATGATCCTTGTCTTCACTATGGTTGGTCTTTTCTTGTTTAGAATAATCCCATCATCATTCAAGCCCTGTTTCTTCACCAATTGCAGAAATTCTTCTCCCGCAATATCGTCCCCAATAATTCCTGTAATTAACGCTTCTGCGCCAAGAGCGCGTATATTATTCGCAACATTAGAAGCGCCGCCCATCATAGCGGACTCGGAACTAATTTTAACAACAGGCACAGGCGCTTCAGGCGAGATGCGCTCTACATTTCCCCATACAAATCTATCAAGCATCAAGTCCCCCACAACAAGCACCTTTGCGCTTTTAAATCCTGCTATCACACGTTTCAACCGATTTTTATCTATGTCTTTCATATCTTGAATCCCCTTTCCAGCGCCTTAATATTTATTGGAATAAGATTATGTCTTCTGGGAGGAAATATCTTCTCCAGCGCTGTCTTTAAAAAATCCATTTTTGCCTCGCCTGTTTCTCTGGCAAATGCTCCTAAAACAATCATATTTGCCACTTTCAAATTTCCAAGCTCAATTGCCATATCATTCGTGGGAACTTCTACAACTCTCGTTCTAGTCCTTATATCCTTATCTATTTTTACCAGACTACTGTTTGTAATTATGAGCCCATCGCTCAAAACAAGTTTAGAAAATTTATCCAATGACGCCTGATTCATTACAATAAGCGTATCCGGATGTGATATAAATGGAGAAGCTATTTCTCTTTCCGATATAATAACCGAGCAATTTGCAGTTCCTCCACGCATTTCCGGTCCGTATGAAGGAAGAGCGGAAACATGTTTGCCATCTTTCATACCAGCATATGCCAGCATCTTACCCATTGATACTATTCCCTGCCCGCCAAAACCTGCTGTAAGAATCCGCTGCATCTAAAAACCACCTTTCCTGTCATTGCAAGCCGAAAGCGAAGCCCAGAACCGAGCTCCAATAAAAAACTTACTCAAATTATACTTTAATATTGCAGCACCGTCAAACGTATCAACCTCTTTGACTGGCAAGCTGGAAGGCAAGCTTCTTAAGCTCCTGCAATTCTGGGCATCCACAAGGGTTCTTTGCCCATTTCCGCAAATAGGAGCTTTGTAATAAGTTTTGCTTTGAGTTCAGAATATTCTTTCTTATTCCATAGATTATTGATTTCCTGAGGGTCTTTTTCAAGATCAAACAATTCTCCATATTCCTGATTGTAATACACTGTGATTTTATATCTTTTATCAACATAGGTTTTTACATGAATGGTTGTTGGCTGATGTCTGTTTTCAACAATAATATGATCTCTGATCCTGTCCTTTTTCCCAAACCAGACATCTTTTTGGTTTATACCTGCCATTCCCCTTGGAATATCAATTCCAGCTGCACTCAAAAATGTTGGAGCAAGATCAACAAGGGATTGTAATGAATCGGATTGTTTGCCGGCAGGAACTCTTCCTGGGAAACGTGTAATAAATGGAAGTTTAATCATGTCTTCATAATGAAATGGCCCCTTGGCAACCAGACCATGCTGACCGTAAAAATGACCATGGTCTGTAGTGAAAACAACCAGTGTGTTTTCTGCCAATCCCAGTTCTTCCAGTTTATCCAGAATCCTGCCTATATATTTATCCATAAGGCTGACCATTCCATAATAAACTGCTATGTCTTTGGCCAAATTCTTTTTTTCATGAAGGTGTGAGTGAAAACCGTGACAGCTGTTACCATCAGGCTCCTGCCACGGAGAAAAATCAGGATTTTTCTGCTGAGTTAATTTAAAGTGCGGAGGATTATTGTCATGCTCTCCTTTGGTAATTGTTGGAACAGTTATCTTTTCAGGATCATACATTGTATCCCATGGTTCAGGAACAAGATAAGATGGATGAGGGTCTAGAAAGCTTGCCCATAAAAAGAAAGATTGTTCGTTATTATTGTATTCTTCCATAAGAGCATTAGTGCGTTCAGCAATCCAAGTATTGTAATGATATTTCTCAGGTATATTCCATTTATGCAGTTGTCTATCACTTTTTCCAGTTGGCTTACAAAAGTAATCACGCCAGTTCTTACATCCTTTTTCTTCCATCCAGATTGCATAATGCTGACCGATATGCGCTTCATCTGTGTGATTGCGTGCAAGTTCAACATGGTCAAAACCATAGAACGGTCCATTAAATTTTTTCCAGAATTCCAGATCCTGCAATATAGGATACGCTTCCAAAGATGGGAAATTTTCGGTTCCGGCTAATGGCTGGAAATGCGCCTTGCCGACCAAGGCTGTTTTATATCCGTTATTTCCAAAAATTACCCCTGTTGTATGTTCGTTTTCCGGAAGCTTGGTACCCAATGACCATGCGCCATGCTGACTTGGATATTTGCCTGTTATAATGGATGCACGCGTTGGTGTACAGGTTGGATTCGGACAGTAAGCGCGTGTAAAGACCGTTCCCTGCTTTGCAAGCCGGTCAAGATTTGGCGTTTTGACTTCCTTATTGGTTATGCCAAGTGTATTCCAATGCTGTTGATCACTGGTAATGAGTAAGATATTTGGTTTTTTATTCATAATTTACTTTGCCTCCTATTGTTTAAGATTTTTATTGATTCTCAATATAATATATTCCATAGGTGTTAAATAATCAAGCGCTTGTCAAACAGCAGACACTATTTAATTCCGCAGCATTTCTTATGCTTTTTGCCGCTTCCGCATGGGCAGAGTTCATTCCTGCCTGTTTTCATATGAGAAAACCCATTTCCTCTTTCTTGTTTTATTGATGATGCAATCTTCTTAAGTTCAGGAAGAGCGTGATTAAAAAACTGCTTCCAACCTTTACATAGCCAGCTTAAATTTTCCGGATTATTATTCTTATGAAAGCGGTGTTTTGGACAGTCTCCCATACAGTATTTGAGGTATTCGCATTTCTCACATTCTTTATTCCAAAGAGCTTTTTTTCTGCCGAATTCTATGTATTTTGAGGAATTTTGAAAGTCTTCCCATGAATCGCTCATTATGTTTCCAAGCTTTTTATCTGAATCAACAAAAAAATCACATGGATATATGTCTCCATTATGTTCAACAACAAAATACTGACAGCAGTTATGTCCCATACTGCAAACATTATATACACCGTCTACCATCAATGTGAGAATAGAATCAAACAGACGCACAGAGACTTTTCTCGTATCTCCTTTAATCCACTCATCAAAGATCTCACACAGAAAATAACCCCATTCTTCTCCGTTAATTGAAAAAGCCATAGGTTGTCCTTTATTGTCAAACTCCACACAGGGAATATATTGATGATAGAAAAATCCCATATCACAGAGAAAGCTGTAAACTTCCTTAGCTTTTTTTACATTTGCCGAAGTAACGAGAGTCAGAATGTTAAACTCCACATTGTTCTGTTTTAGATGTTCTATGCCTCTTAAGACATCTGTATACGACCCACGTCCATCAGCAGTAATTCTGTAGTGGTTATGAATATTCTCTGGTCCGTCAAGGCTGACTCCCACTAAAAATTTGTATTTTGCAAGATGCCTGGCAAATTCTTTATCTATTAATGTAGCGTTCGTCTGAAGTCCGTTAGAAACCAAAGCTCCGTTCTTACCATATTTCTGCTGAAGTTCAGTCACTCTGCGAAAAAAATCAACACCCATAAGCGTTGGCTCACCCCCCTGCCAGCCAAAAGCATACTGGTTCTGATCTGTTTTCATATAGCTGGAAATCATTTGCGCAAGGACATTATCAGACATGCGATGACGTTTGGATTCAGGATAGAGAGCGCTCCGATCCAGATAAAAACAGTATGGACAGTGAAGATTACAGTCAGCAGATGCAGGCTTTATTAAAAGAGAAAATGGCTTCATACCATTTTCTTTAAATATTCCACCTGCCCGTCAAAACCTGCTGCAAGAATCTGATGCATCGCTATTCTCCGCTTTTATCCTTAATTACCCCAAGAGGATATGTCTTTGCCAATGTATTATCAATCCACTCCGCAGCTTTCTGTGGAGTCATGCCAAGATTAACAGGACACTGAGACAGAACTTCAACCATTGAAAACCCCTTGTCTTCCAACTGTATTTGAAAAGCTTTTTTAATGGCTTTTTTTGCCTTAATAATATTTGCTGCTTTATTCACTGCCACTCTTTCTATATAAACAGATCCATCTGTAACAGCCAGCATTTCTGAAATTTTTATCGGGTATCCAATCAGCCGAGCATCTCTGCCTAAAGGAGTTGTTGTTGTCTTTTGATCTATTAGAGTTGTTGGAGCCATTTGCCCACCTGTCATTCCATACACAGTATTGTTTACAAATATTGTTGTTATCCTTTCACCGCGATTTGCCGCATGAATTATCTCTCCCGTGCCTATAGCAGCAAGGTCTCCATCCCCCTGATATGTAAATACAACTTTATCAGGATGAACCCGTTTTATCCCTGTCGCAACAGCAGGCGTCCTTCCGTGAGGAGCTTCAGTCATATCTACATTAAAATAATGATACATAATAACTGCGCACCCAACAGGAGGAACTCCAATAGTTCTATCCTGAATGCCAAGTTCATCTATTACTTCGCCTATTAACCTATGAACAATCCCATGCCCGCAACCCGGACAATAATGAAACGGTTTATCTGTCATAGATTTCGGCCTGCCAAATATCTTATTCATTCTTCCTTCTTTGTGCCTCTGTGCCTCTGTGCCTTCGTATTTTTTAACCTTTTTCACTATCTCTTCCGACGTAGGAACCCCACCCCCCATTCTACCATAAAAATGCACAGGGCATCTTCCCATAACCGCAAGTTTTACATCCTCAACCATCTGTCCCGCGCTCATCTC